>CAYLJQ010000041.1:0-7237 GCA_964383955.1 uncultured Heliomicrobium sp.
AACCAACCGGCTAAAATGTGGGTAAAGGCAAGGTTAAGAACCTGTCCCACCGCTTTTCTGCAAATAGCTTGCCTTAATCTCATTGAGCGGAACCTGGCGGTCATTCAACCATCGCAGGGATTACCGCCGTGTGGAACCAATAATCCACGGTGCTCTGAATTTCGCGCTTAAAGCCTTCGTAATTGGCCGTCTTCACCTGATAGCCATTCGCGCCCTGGCGATAACATTCCAGAATATCGGCGGGATTGGCGGAAGTCGTCATCACAATCACAGGCACGGAAGAAAGCCCTCCATCCTGTTTGACGGCACGAAGCACTTCGCGCCCGTCCGTGCCGGGCAAATTCAAGTCCAGCAAAATGAGCGACGGGCGAGGCGCAGTTTCAGCATCAGCGTAACGTCCTGACTGGTGCAAGTATTCCAGCGCCTCATCCCCATCGCAACAACGGTGGTGAGGGGCGTTGACACCGGCTTGCCGGAATGCGCGCACAAGCGCAGCGTAATCTTCATCGCTGTCTTCAACCAGCAGCAGCGGCGAAGTTAAGTTGTTGGGCGTCGTCATGAGCGTCTCCAGTAAGGGTGAAATAAACCGTTGTTCCTTCGCCCGGCAGCGAATCCAGCCAGATTCGCCCGCCGTGCCGTTCGACGATTTTGCGTGCAATGGTCAGCCCCGCGCCCGTCCCGCCGCCGAAATCATCGCGGCCATGCAGCCGCTTAAAGATGCGAAAGACAGCATCATGATGTTTTTGCGCGATCCCAATTCCGTTATCCCGGACGTGAAAAACAATTGGACCCAGACTGTCCATGGACGGAACTGTGCTGTCATTGCCTGTCACTTCTTCAACTGGTTGATAGCCAATCTCAACCCACTTTTGGTCTTTATTGTTGTATTTGATTGCATTGGCAATCAAATTCGTCAGCAGTTCGCTGACCAGCGTTGGATCGGCGGCCACATTCGGCAGCGGGCGCGGCACACGCAATTCAACGCCGCTTTCGCGCAATCTGGGCAGCAACAATTCACTCACTTCATCCAGCACTGGCTGCAACCCAACTTTGCTTCGTTCAATTTCCTGCCGCCCCAATCGCGAATAATGCAACAAGGATTCGATCAATTCCTCCATCCTGCGCGTCAGCCGTTGCAGTGTCAGCAGTTGATCACGGCCCTGTTCGTCCAGCCTGTCGCCATAATCTTCCATCAGGAAATGCGAGTAGTTATGGATGCCGCGAAGCGGTTCTTTCAGATCGTGGGAGGCAATGTAGGTAAACGCATCCAGCTCGCGGTTGCTGCGCGTCAGTTCCACGTTCAGGCGCCGCAGTTCTTCGTTCTGTTGCCGCAATGCCTCTGTGCGTTCCGCAACACGCGATTCCAGTTCCTGGTTCATTCGTTCCAGTTGCCGGGTTTTGCGATACAGTTCGACAAAAACACTGACTTTTGCCCGCAGGATCTCCGGAATCACCGGAACGGAAACGTAATCCACTGCGCCGCGTTCGTACGCTTTGACGCGGTCGTGGTCGGAAATGTGGACACCGGAAATGAAGATGATCGCTGTCTTTTGATAGCGCGGATGCTGATGAATGATTTCCGCCAGTTCAAACCCGTCCAGTTCAGGCATGCTCACATCCATCAACACCACGGCGACTTCTGTTTTGAGCAGGATTTCCAGCGCTTCGCGCGCCGAACCGGCTTTGATCAGATTTTCGCCCAAGCCGGAAAGGATCGCCTCATAGCTGAGCAATTTTCCCGGCTGGTCATCCACCATCAACAGGTTGACCCTGTCAGTTTCGTTGATTGAATCGTGTTCCATAACGATAGCTGTCAAAAAAGAAACGTAGCGCAGGTTTTCCAACCTGCGCACGGTCTTGGCAAAAAAGTCTCTCGTTTCAACAAGGAGCTTCCCAATGAATTCCTGCGCGGGTTGGAAAACCCGCGCTACATTTGCTTACCGGTGCAGCCACATGCGCAGCGCCGACAACAATTGTTCCGTGTTGACCGGCTTGGCCAGATAATCCGAAGCGCCCGCTTCCAGGCATTTCTCACGGTCGCCTTTCATGGCTTTTGCCGTAAGCGCAATGATCGGCAGACGGCGGAACGACGGATTCTGCCGAATGACCTGCATCGTTTCGTAGCCGTCCATTTCGGGCATCATGATGTCCATCAGCACAATCGCCAGCCCCGGGATGGATTCAAGCGTCGCGATTGCTTCGCGTCCTGTGCCCGCCGTCAGCACGGTCATTCCGCGCCGTTCCAGCACACTGGAAAGCGCGAAGATATTGCGCACGTCGTCATCCACCACCAGCACTTTCTTGCCGACCAAATCGTCGTCCGAACGATTCAGGCGTTCCAGCATTTGCTGTTTGTCTGGGGGCAAATCGGCCACCACGCGATGCAAAAACAGCGCCGTTTCATCCAGCAATCGTTCAGGCGATTCGACCCCTTTCACCACGACGCTGCGCGCAATGGTATGAAGCTGCGCATCTTCTTCAGGTGAAAGCTCCTTGCCTGTGAACACCACGACCGGCAATTCGCTGAGCGATTCTTCATTGCGAATGCGTTCCAGCACCTCGAACCCGGACATATCCGGCAGGCGCAGGTCCAGCACCACGCAATCAAAGGATTCTTCAAGCATCAGCTTCATTGCCTCTTCGCCCATGTCCGCCGTCACAATGTCTATGTCTTCGTGCCCAAGCAGTTCAGTAATGCTCAACTGTTCCGCCGGATTATCCTCGACAAGCAACAATCGTTTGCGGCGAGGCGACGAATATTCCCAGATGCGGGAGATTGCCGCATCCAATCCTTCCGTCGTTGTCGGCTTGGTCACAAACGCGAACGCGCCGCGCGCCAAACCGTGCTGCCTGTCTTCATCAAGCGTGACCATCTGAACCGGAATATGCCGCGTGGAAGGGTTCTGTTTCAGATGACTGAGCACCGTCCACCCCAGCATATCCGGCAAAAAGACATCCAATGAAACTGCCGTAGGTTGATACTGACGCGCCAGAACCAAAGCATCCGCGCCGCGCATGGCCACCAGCACCTTGAACCCTTTGTCACGGGACAGGTCACACAAAACGCGCGCGTAATGCGGATCGTCTTCGACAATCAACAGCACACTGTCGCCCGGTTGCAGATTGTCGCGGTCATCCGGAATCAACTCCACTGGCCTGTCGGATGTGCGCGGACCGTGGAAGGCAGCCGGGCGCTGGGCGGGCGTTGATTCGCCGTTATTCGCCAGCATTGCGGAACCGGCTGGCCCGACGTAAGTCTGTGGCAAATACAGCGTGAAGGTGCTGCCCGTGCCGGGCGTCGAACGCAGTTGGATTTCTCCGCCGAGCAAGCTGGCCAGTTCACGGCTGATTGCAAGACCAAGGCCCGTGCCACCGTATTTGCGGCTGGTTCCCGCGTCAGCCTGTTGAAAGGCTTCAAAGATGATTCTCTGTTTTTCAAGCGGAATTCCGATGCCCGAATCCGATACTTCAAACGCGACAACGTTCGCTGCATTTTTCAGAACCGGATGGTCTGCGCTCCAGCCTCCTGTGGCGACCGAAACTGTCATTCGGACGCCGCCTTGTTCCGTGAACTTGAAGGCGTTCGAAAGCAGATTCTTCAGCACCTGCTGCAATCGTTTCGAATCAGTGACGATCGTGCGGCTGAGCTGCGGGTCCATATTCACATCAAAACCCAGCCTGCGGTTTTCGGCTTCGTGGCGGAACGGACGAGCGATCATTTCCATCAGGTTATTGAAGTAAATCTCTTCCGCTTCGACCGTGACGGTGCCGGATTCGATCTTCGACAGATCAAGGATGTCGCTGATCAGGTTCAGCAAGTCCGTGCCCGCGCCGTGAATCGTGCGAGCGAATTCCACCTGCTTGGGCGACAAATTGCCTTCGGGGTTTTCGCCAAGTTGCTGCCCTAGAATGAGAATGGAATTGAGCGGCGTGCGCAGCTCGTGCGACATGTTGGCCAGAAACTCCGACTTATATTTCGAGGTCAACGCCAATTCGGCAGCCTTTTCTTCCAGAGCGCGGCGAGCCTGTTCGATTTCCTGATTCTTGCGCTCAACCTCGACGTTTTGTTCGGCAAGCTGCTGCGCTTTTTGCGCCAACTGCTCGTTGGTTTGCTGCAACTCGGTTTGCTGCGACTGCAACTCGGCGGCAAGTTGCTGCGATTGTTGCAACAGCGCTTCAGTCTGCATTGTGGCTTCGATACTGTTCAGCACGATGCCGATGCTGGCCATAAGCTGTTCCAGAAACGCCTGGTGCGAAGCCGTGAACGTTCCCAGCGAAGCCAGTTCGATCACTGCCTTGACCTGATCTTCAAAGAGAACCGGAATCACAATGACGCTGCGCGGGACAGATTCGAAAAGTCCAGAGCGGATCGGAGCGATATTGCCCGGCAAGTCCGTAATCATCATCCGCTGCTTTTCAACAGCGCACTGCCCAATCAGACCTTCGCCCTGATGCAAACGCCGTGGCAGACCGTCCTGCCCCTGGTCGGCAAACGACGAAAGCAGCTTCAGTCCTGGAGCGCCTTCCGTGTCCATCTGATAAATCACGCCTTGCTGCGCGTTGACCAGCGGCGCAAGTTCCGACAGCAGCATTCGACCCACAGCCGTCAGATCGCGCTGGCCTTGCAACATTCCCGTCAGACGGGCGAGGTTTGTCTTCAACCAGTCCTGTTCTGTGTTGCGATCCGTCGTCAGGCGCAGGTTGTTGATCATCGTGTTGATGTTGTCTTTTAGTTCCGCAACTTCGCCGCGCGCTTCCACCTGAATTGAACGCGTCAGATCGCCCTGCGTCACGGCGGTGGCGACTTCGGCAATGGCGCGCACCTGGTTGGTCAGGTTGTCGGCCAGCAAGTTGACGTTGCCGGTCAAATCCTTCCACGTTCCGGCTGCGCCAGGCACGTTGGCTTGTCCGCCCAAACGGCCTTCGACGCCAACTTCGCGGGCGACGGTCGTCACTTGATCTGCAAAAGTCGCCAGCGTGTCAGTCATACCGTTGATCGTTTCAGCCAGCGCCGCGACTTCGCCTTTCGCGTTGACGGTCAGTTTCTGTTTCAAGTCGCCGTTGGCCACGGCAGTCACCACTTTGACGATGCCGCGAACCTGTTCGGTCAGGTTTGCCGCCATGACGTTGACGTTGTCGGTCAAATCCTTCCACGTTCCGGCGACGCCGGGAACCTGCGCCTGTCCGCCGAGCTTGCCTTCCGTTCCGACTTCGCGTGCGACGCGTGTCACTTCTGCGGCAAAGGCATTCAACTGATCCACCATCGTGTTGATGGTGATCTTGAGTTCCAGGATTTCGCCTTTTACATCCACAGTGATCTTGCGCGACAAATCGCCGCGCGCCACAGCGGTTGTCACTTCGGCGATGTTACGGACTTGCGTCGTCAGGTTCGCGGCCAACAAGTTGACGTTGTCTGTCAAATCCTTCCAGGTTCCGGCGACGCCGGGCACCACTGCCTGTCCGCCTAAACGTCCGTCGGTTCCGACTTCGCGCGCCACGCGTGTGACTTCCGCCGCAAAAGATCGCAACTGTTCGACCATCGTGTTGAGCGTTTCTTTCAGCAGCAGAATTTCGCCGCGCACGTCCACCGTGATTTTTTTCGACAAGTCACCGCCCGCGATGGCCGTCGCGACTTCGGCGATATTGCGAACCTGCCCGGTTAAGTTCGACGCCATGAAGTTGACGTTGTCCGTCAAATCCTTCCACGTTCCGCCGACGCCGGGTACAACCGCCTGTCCGCCAAGCTTGCCTTCGGTGCCGACTTCGCGCGCCACGCGCGTAACTTCCGACGCAAAGGCGTTAAGCTGATCCACCATCGTGTTGATGGTGTTTTTCAGTTCCAGGATTTCACCTTTCACGTCCACAGTGATTTTGCGCGACAAATCGCCGCGCGCAACGGCGGTCGTCACTTCGGCGATGTTGCGAACCTGCGCTGTCAGGTTTCCGGCCATCGAATTGACGTTGTCGGTCAAATCTTTCCACGTTCCGGCAACGCCAGGCACGCGCGCCTGACCGCCAAGCTTGCCTTCGGTTCCCACTTCGCGTGCCACACGCGTGACTTCCGAAGCGAAAGCATTGAGCTGATCCACCATCGTGTTCAGCGTTTCTTTGAGCTGCAAAATTTCCCCGCTAACGTTGACCGTGATCTTGCGCGAAAGATCACCGTTGGCGATGGCAGTTGCGACTTCGCCGATGTTGCGGACTTGAGCCGTCAGGTTTCCGGCCATCGAATTGACGTTGTCGGTCAAGTCCTTCCAGGTTCCGGCCACATCCGGCACTACAGCCTGACCGCCAAGCTTGCCTTCGGTGCCGACTTCGCGCGCCACGCGCGTCACTTCACCTGCGAAGGCGTTGAGCTGATCCACCATCGTGTTGAGCGTGTTCTTCAGTTCCAGAATTTCGCCCTTCACGTCCACAGTGATCTTGCGCGAAAGGTCGCCGCGCGCCACAGCGGTCGCAACTTCGGCGATATTGCGAACCTGCGCTGTCAGGTTCGACGCCATGGAATTCACAGAGTCGGTCAAATCCTTCCAGGTTCCAGCGACACCCGGAACCTGCGCCTGACCGCCGAGCTTGCCTTCGGTTCCGACTTCGCGGGCGACGCGTGTTACTTCCCCGGCAAAACCGTTGAGCTGATCCACCATTGTGTTCATGGCGTCTTTGATCTGAAGGATTTCGCCGCTGACGTCCACGGTGATCTGCTGGCTTAAATCTCCCTTGGCGATGGCCGTTGCCACTTTGGACACGTCGCGAAGCTGAACCGTCAGGTTGCCTGCCATCGCATTGACGGAGTCGGTCAAGTCCTTCCAGGTTCCGCCGACGCCGGGTACTTGCGCCTGCCCGCCAAGCTTGCCTTCGGTTCCGACTTCGCGCGCCACGCGTGTGACTTCGCCTGCAAACGCGTTGAGCTGATCCACCATCGTGTTGATGGTTTCTTTCAGCAGCAGGATTTCGCCGCTGACATTGACGGTGATTTTTTTAGAAAGGTCGCCGCTGGCAATGGCTGTCGAAACTTCGGCGATGTTGCGAACCTGGTTGGTCAGGTTCGATGCCATGAAATTCACGCTGTCGGTCAAATCTTTCCACGTTCCGCCCACGCCAGGCACAGCCGCCTGCCCGCCAAGCTTGCCTTCGGTGCCGACTTCGCGGGCCACGCGCGTCACTTCGCCCGCGAAAGCATTAAGCTGATCCACCATCGTGTTGATGGTTTCTTTCAGCAGCAGGATTTCGCCGCTGA
>CAYLJQ010000041.1:7337-20477 GCA_964383955.1 uncultured Heliomicrobium sp.
CGTTAACCGTGATCTTGCGCGACAGGTCACCGCGCGCCACGGCGGTTGTGACTTCGGCGATGTTGCGGACTTGTGCGGTCAGGTTTCCGGCCATTGCGTTGACGGAGTCAGTCAAATCTTTCCAGGTTCCGGCGACGCCGGGAACCACGGCTTGTCCGCCGAGCTTGCCTTCCGTTCCGACTTCGCGTGCAACGCGCGTCACTTCTGAAGCGAAGGAGCGCAACTGGTCAACCATCGTGTTGATGGCTTCTTTGAGCTGTAGAATTTCGCCGCGCACGTCCACGGTGATCTTGCGCGACAAGTCGCCATTCGCCACGGCGATGGTTACTTCGGCAATGTTGCGCACCTGCGCGGTCAGGTTCGACGCCATGGAGTTGACCGAATCCGTCAGGTCTTTCCACACGCCGCTGACGCCGGGCACTTGCGCTTGTCCGCCGAGCTTGCCGTCGGAACCCACTTCGCGGGCCACGCGGGTGACTTCAGCGGCGAACACGCCAAGCTGCTGAATCATCGTGTTGACGATGTTTGCCGAGCGTAAAAATTCCCCTTCCAGCGGTCGCCCGTCCACGTCCAGTCGCACGGTTTGTGACAGGTTGCCCTGCGCCACAGCGCCGATGGCACGCGTGACTTCGGTTGTTGGCCGCAACAGGTCTTCGATCAAGGTATTGACCGAAACTTCCATCTCGCCCCAGGCGCCTTTTGATTGGTCAAATCGCGTGCGTTCACGGGTGCGCCCTTCTTTTCCGACCACCTGGCCGACGCGCTTCAGTTCATGCGCCATTTTCTGGTTGGCGGCGATGATTTCGTTGAAAGTGTCGGCAATCTTGCCTTGTAACCCTGTCCACCCTCCAGGCAACCGGACAGAAAAATCACCGTCTCGCATAGCCTGTAAACTATTTAGAAGCACACTCAGTTCATGTGCATTTTCATCCACATGACCATTCTGCCCGTTGGATTGGGCGATGGTTTGAACTTGCCCATTGCTAACCGCTTCCGGTGCGGTCTTTGTTCGTCTAGCCATCTTGAACTCCAGAAAAAAATGTTACTGCTTACTGGTGAGAAGGGGCGAGATGCTCATCGCATCATTCTGACTAACGGCAGATTAACGGCACGCTTAAAAGTGCTCTTGGCAATAAGGGATGTCTGCTTAGGTCCTTGGGAACCTGGAATCGGGTTTTCGCAAAACCAGATTGCCTGCTTAATGATGTAAAAGTATTGCCCGGTGAATGCGGGGCTAAGCATTGTTTTTGAACAGAATCTGACTACTTTTAGCCATGCACCGTCCTAATCGAGAACAGACCTGTCCTGGGTTCATACGCCTTATGCCCATTTTTTGTCTGTCGTCATGTCCTAAGCAAATGGAATGCAAAAGAGCTGACTCTTTTGGTGGACGTATTGCTTCTTAAACCGATAAAGAAATAAACGCGTGATTGGCAAAAGGAGATAAGTCACCACTGAAGGTTAGCGGATTGGAAGTGTGAAGGTAACAGTTGTGCCTCGCCCTATTTCGGATTGGGCGGTAATTTGCCCCGAATGGGCTTCAACCAACCGTTTAGAGATCGCCAGACCTAACCCTGTGCCGTCGGATTGCGTGTCAGGCAGGAAAACGAAACGATTGAAGAGTCGAGCAAGATATTCTGGCGGGATTCCGCGACCGGTATCACTGACAGAAACGGCCACGTAATCGTCACGTCGCGCAGCGCTAATTTGAATGGAACCACCGCGAGGCGTGTTCCGGATGGCGTTGCTGAGAAGATTGTCGAGCACACGTTTCACCTGCCCTGCATCCGCTTGTAGCTGCGGCAGACCAGACGCGACACTCGATTCAATCGTTTGATCCTTTGCTTTGGCTGCCAGATGATGAATTTCGATAACATCAGAAATTAACTCACCGATTTCCAGTGAGGCAAAATGTGGCGCAGCTTCGCCGGATTCAATACGGGACAGATCGGTCAAATCGCGCATCAGCTTTTCCAACCGTTCACTGTCTTCGCGGCAGGCGTAAGCGATTTCCTTCTGCTTTTCGTTCAGCTCTCCGGAAGCTTCCGAAAGAAGGCAATGCAATCCCATTTGTAAATTCAACAACGGAGCTTGCAGATGGTGCGCGGCGGTGTTTACAAATTCGGATTTCAACCGGTCTACTTCACGCAGATGCGTGATGTTTTCAAGCAAGGCGACCGTGCCCAGCAAATGCCCATCCCCGTTGCGCATGGGCGTTGTTCGCAGCCGGAAACTTTGCTCAGAACCGTTGATTGAAATCGGAATGGCCGCAGAGGCGCTTTCGGGACTGGCAGAATGTTGTGCATGCAATGCTTCAGAAACGGCCATGGTGATGCGCTGGTCATGCGCCACATCGGCGATGGGCAGGCCGATGACCTGCTCTTGTTTGCCAAATAAAGCCTGTGCCGCGCGATTCAACCGGGTCACTTTCCCTTCTTCGTCTGTGACCAGCATCGGCTCAAAAAGCGAATCCAGCGCGGCTTCGGTTGTTTGCTGCGCGACCACCAGCTTCCCTAAATCCGAACGGCGCAACTGTCGAATGCGTTCCGCCATACGATTGAATTCAACCGCCAGCAACCCCAGTTCATCGCGGGAATCAATTTCTACTTTTGTCTCAAGATTCCCCCCCGCAAATTTTGCCGTGGCCGTAGTCAGTTCCCGCACCGGGCGAACAATCATTTGCGCCAGCAGGATCGCCAGCACAACGCCAAGCGCGCCCAGCACAATTGCCAGCGCCAGTGTGATCAGAAACCCTCGCCGGGCAGCTTTTGACGCCGCATCGGATTTTGCCAGCATTGCCGATTGGTTCATGCGCAACAATTCGTCACAACGTCCACGCAAGCGGTGAAATACCGGCTCAAGCTGCTGAAAGTAATGCTCATTTCTGGCCGTGGAATCGAACGCCAGAAGCACTTTAAACTGGCTGTAATATTCTGCGCGATCTTGGCGAATGGCTTCGATAAGTTGTGCTTCACCCGGTTCGGTAATGTTGTGGGCCGCTTTGTCGAACGCGGCGTCAAACCGCTGCCGGTGTTCCTGCAATTGCGCCTGTGCGCGTTGTTGCTGGCCGAGCAAAAAAAAGACCGCCGCTGAATCCTGTCGCTCCAGACTCTCTTTCATATCCTGTGCGGCGACGACGGAATCGTAATTGTGCGAAAGAATCTGTCGCGTTACATCGCTCATTTCGCGCAGCCGCCAGGCGCTCCACCCGCCAAGCGCCAACAGCGCCACAACGAAGATGGAATATCCAAGCAAGAGTTTCGTGCGTAAATTCATAAGTCTCAGCGCCTGCTTACTACCGGCAGATCAATAAGCCTTCCCGTCGCGCGTAGGGCGCTGTTCATTCGCATCCGCAGGTTGGGCGTCTCCCAGCGGAACAACGTGAATGCTGGCGTCGCGCACTTCATTCAGGAATCGGTTGATGACAGAACCACGCAATAAAATGTCCCAGCGCGAACGCGCCGACTGGCCAAAAATCACGTGGGTGACACCTTCGCGGCGGGCAAAGTCAATCAGCGCATCGGCCACGCGCGAACTTTTCAGCCGCACGAATTGCGCGCCCAGGCCTTCGGCAAAACGAACATTTTCCATCAATCGGTTGTAATCCTTCGGGTCAATTCTTCCGGGTTCTTCGCGCGGAGATTCGACGTAAACCGCAAACCAGTCCGAAGCCAATCGCCCGGCAATACGCGAACCGACGCGCAACAGCTTTTTGGCATTGCCGCGCGATGTGATGCAGACCATCACTTTTTCAGGGATGACGGCTTGTTCCAGGCCTTCGCGTTCGCGGTAATCGTGCGCCTTGGAGGCCTGATCTTCGGCCACCTGCCGCAGCGAAAGTTCACGTAAAGCCGACAAATTGCCTTTGCGGAAAAAGTTGTTGAGGGATTGTTCGATCTTCTCGACGCTGTAAATCTTGCCTTGTCGCAATCGCGTGCGCAGCGTGTCCACAGAAACATCCACATTGACGACTTCGTCTGCGCGCTGCAAAAAACTGTCGGGAACCGTTTCGCGAACACGAACGCCTGTGGTGCGTTCCACCACATCGTTCAGCGATTCCAGGTGTTGGATATTCACAGCGGTGATGACCGTAATGCCTGCCGCCAACAAATCCAGCACATCTTCATAACGCTTGTGATTCTTTGATCCGGGAACGTTCGTATGCGCCAGTTCGTCAACAATCGCGACTTCCGGACGGCGTGTGATGACGGCTTCAACGTCCATCTCTTCCAGGACAACGCCACGGTATTCGATGCGGCGCAGCGGCACGCGCTCCAATTCCCCAATCATTGCTTCCGTATCAGCGCGCTTATGGGTTTCGACAACGGCGACAACCACATCCATGCCCTGCTTTTTCAGCAGGTGCGCTTCTTCCAGCATCTGGTAAGTCTTGCCGACGCCGGGCGCAGCGCCGATGTACACGCGCAGCCGCGCCCGCTCGCCTTCTTTGAGCTTGGCCAGAAAAGATTCCGGAGATGGTCGTTTGTCGCCGTTGCCGATCATCGCTTGATCATTTCCTCAATGGCTTGATCTCATCCAACTTCAAATTCATCAACAATACATTCACGCGCGGTTCGCCCAGGAATCCGAACTGGCGGCCTTCTGTAAACTCTGCAACAACACGCCGCACTTCGTCTTCGCTCAAACCGCGTTCGCGCGCCACACGCGGAACCTGAAATTCCGCTCCGGCAGGCGAAATGTGCGGATCAAGCCCCGAACCGGAAGCAGTCACCAGATCCACGGGCACAGGCTTTCCGGGATTTTCCGCTTGCAGCTTTTCCGTGTCGGCCTTGACGCGATCAATCAGTTTTTTGCTGGTCGGCCCCAGGTTCGATCCCGAAGAAGCGCCTGCGTCGTACCCAACGGCTCCGGCTGCCGAAGGCCGCGAACGAAAATAACCCGGTGAAGAAAACGGCTGGCCGATCAGACGCGAACCGACAATCTGGCCATTGCGTTCAATCAATTGGCCGTTGGCTTTGTCCTTGAACATCACCTGCGCCAACCCCGTGACAACCAGCGGGTAAACCAACCCCAAAAGCAGCGTTGTCACAACAGTCATCAAAATTGCAGTCATGAAGTTTTTCATCTTTGTTCCTGTCACGAATGGTTAATGCTTAATTTCATCCTTGGTCACGCTGAAGCCTGAAATTACAAACCTGTGTTAAGCGATCCCGAGCGCCACAATCAACACGTCAATCAGCTTAATGCCAATGAACGGGACGATGACGCCGCCCAGTCCATAAATCAGCAAATTGCGCCGCAGCAACGCCGCTGCGCTCAAGCTTCGATATTTCACGCCTTTCAGCGCCAGCGGAATCAGCACGACGATGATCAAAGCGTTGAAAATCACCGCCGACAGAATCGCCGATTGCGGCGTCGCCAGATTCATAATGTTCAGCGTGTTCAGCACCGGGAACGCCGCCGAAAACATTGCCGGAATGATGGCGAAATACTTGGCCACGTCGTTGGAGATGGAAAACGTTGTCAGCGCGCCGCGTGTCATCAACAACTGTTTGCCGATTTCGACGACTTCAATCAGCTTGGTCGGGTTGGAATCCAAATCAACCATGTTTCCGGCTTCTTTCGCCGCCTGCGTGCCGGAGTTCATCGCCACGCCGACATCGGCTTGCGCCAGCGCCGGAGCGTCATTTGTGCCGTCGCCGGTCATCGCCACCAATTTGCCTTCGGCTTGTTCGCGCTTGATCAAGGCCATTTTGTCTTCGGGTTTGGCTTCGGCCAGAAAATCATCCACGCCCGCTTCACGCGCAATCGTCGCGGCGGTCAGCGGATTGTCGCCTGTGATCATGACCGTCTTGATGCCCATTGCACGCAATTGGTCAAAGCGTTCTTTCATCCCGCCTTTGACGATGTCTTTCAGATAAATCACGCCAAGCGGACGCTTGCTGTCTGCCACGACCAGCGGCGTGCCACCTGCGCGGGAAATGCGTTCGACAATCTCGCGCAACTCGCGCGGCGATTGTGATCCGTTTCCGTTGACGTATTTTTCAATGGCATCCACCGCGCCTTTGCGAATTTCACGTCCGTCATAATCCACGCCGGACATTCGCGTTTGCGCGGTGAAAGGAATGAAGCGCGCTTCGTGCGGCGCAAGTTCGCGGCCTCGCAGTTTGTACCTTTCTTTCGCCAGCACGATGATCGAACGGCCTTCCGGAGTTTCGTCCGCCAGCGAAGAAAGCTGCGCCGCATCGGCCAGATCAGTTTCACTGACTCCAGGCAGCGGGATGAACTCCGTCGCCTGGCGATTGCCAAGTGTGATCGTGCCGGTTTTGTCCAGTAGTAAGGTGTTCACGTCCCCCGCTGCTTCGACCGCACGACCTGACATCGCCAGCACGTTGTGCTGAATCAGCCGATCCATTCCGGCGATTCCAATGGCCGAAAGCAATCCGCCAATCGTCGTCGGAATCAGACAGACCAGCAGCGAAACCAGGACGAAAATTGTTTGTTGGGCGCTGGAATAAATCGCGAACGGTTGCAAGGTAACGACCGCCAGCAAAAAGATAATCGTCAATCCCGCCAGCAAAATGTTCAGCGCGATTTCGTTCGGCGTCTTCTGCCGCTCCGCGCCTTCAACCAGCGCAATCATCCGATCCAGGAACGTTTCGCCCGGATTCGAGGTAATGCGGATTTTGATTTGATCCGACAACACACGCGTGCCGCCCGTTACGGCGGAGCGGTCGCCACCGGCTTCACGAATGACCGGCGCGGACTCACCCGTGATTGCTGATTCGTCCACCGAAGCGACACCTTCGATGATTTCGCCGTCGCCGGGAATGAACTCGCCCGCCGCGACCAGCACGATGTCGTCTTTGCGCAGCTCCGGTGCCGCGATTTCCTGCGTCTGGCCGTTCGGCAGCAATTTGCGCGCTTTGGTTTCAGTGCGCGCCTTGCGCAGGTTGTCCGCCTGCGCTTTGCCGCGTCCTTCAGCCATTGCTTCGGCAAAGTTGGCGAACAGAACCGTAAACCAGAGCCACAGCGTGATTTGCAAATCAAAGCCAATGCCAGGCGCGCCAATCGCAATGTCACGAACGAGAAGAATCGTTGTGATGACGCTGCCGACTTCGACGACGAACATCACAGGGTTTTTCATCATCGCCACGGGATTCAGCTTGCGAAACGAATCAACCAAAGCGCGCGTGATGATCTTCGGATCCCAAATGGAAATAGATTTTTCTTTCGACATAATCTTCCTTGATACAGCACCGCGCGTCAGCAAGCGGCTGAACGCCAAGCCACGCCGCTTGCTGACGCGCGCGGTGCCGCATCGTCTTTAAAACACCTGCCCAGCTTGCATCAGAAGATGCTCCACGATCGGGCCAAGGCTCAGAACCGGGAAAAAGGTCAGAGCGCCAACAATCACAATCACGCTAACCAACAGCGTCGTAAACAGCGGCGTTGTCACAGGAAAAGTCCCCAAACTTGGCGGCACGGCTTTCTTACGACCCAGACTCCCCGCCAGCGCCAGCATCGGAATGATCATGAAAAATCGCCCCAGCAACATCGCCGCGCCAATCGTCGAGTTGTACCAATACGTATTTGCCGAAATTCCCGCGAAGGCGGAACCGTTATTCCCTGTGCCCGACGTGAAGGCGTATAGCATTTCCGACAATCCGTGTGGCCCGGCGTTGTTAAGCTGCGACGTGCCGAACCCAGGCGAAACCGACGAAATTGCCGTCAAAATCAAAATGGTCAGCGGAAAGATCAACACGTTCAGCATCGCCATTTTCACGTCGAAGGATTCGATCTTTTTACCCATGTATTCCGGCGTGCGACCGACCATCAGCCCGGCGATGAAAACCGCCAGCACGATGTAAATCAGAATGCCGTACATTCCAGCGCCTACGCCGCCAAAAACCACTTCGCTGAGCATGATGTTCGCCAGCGGAACCAAGCCGCCGAGCGGCGTAAACGAATCGTGCATTGAATTGACCGCGCCGCACGAAGCATCCGTCGTCACAGTGGCAAACAGCGCAGAGTTGGCAATGCCGTAGCGCACTTCTTTGCCTTCCATGTTTCCGCCGGATTGCGCCGCACTGGCGGTTTGGTTTACGCCAGCGAGCATTGGATTGCCTTGGGCCTCTGCCCAGTACGCAACCGTGACGCCGACAAAAAACAGAAGCGCCATTGCCGCAAACACTGCCCAGCCGTGTTTCGCCGAGCCGGTCATTCGTCCCAGCGTGTATGTCAATCCAGCCGAGATGGCGAAGATGGCGAACATTTCCAGCAGGTTCGTCAGCGGCGTCGGGTTCTCGAAAGGATGCGCCGAGTTGGCATTAAAGAAACCGCCGCCATTCGTGCCCCACATTTTAATGGCTTCCTGTGAAGCAACTGGACCTTGCGCAATGGTTTGGGTTTTCACTTCACCTTGCGAATCAATCAACGTCGCGATGTCGTAAGCCTTCAGATTCTGCGTGACGCCTTGTGATACCAAAAACAGCGCGCCAAGCAGACAAAATGGCAACAACAGCCAGAGCGTTGCGCGCGTCATGTCTACCCAGAAATTGCCCAGGGTGTCTTTTTCGCGTTGCGCGACGCCGCGAATAAAGGCGATGGCCAGCGCAATACCGACCGCCGCCGAAATGAAGTTGTGATACGCCAACCCGGCCATCTGCGTCAGATAGCTCATCGTCACTTCCGGCACATAGCTTTGCCAGTTCGTGTTGGTCGTAAACGATGCCGCCGTGTTAAATGCCGAGCTAGGCTCGACGTTGGCCAATCCCTGTGGATTGAACGGCAGAAATGCCTGCAACCGCTGAATCAAAAACAGAACAACCATCGAAACGGCGCTGAACAGCAGCATCGCCACGCCGTATTCCGTCCAGCGCATTTCGCGTTTTTCGTCCACGCCGGTCAGCCGATAAATCAGCCGTTCAATGGGACGCAGAACAGGATCAAGAAACGTTCGTTCGCGATTGAATACACGCGCCATAAACACGCCCAGCGGTTTCGTGACCAGTAACACAAGCGCGAAGAACAGAAGAATTTGTAACCATCCGTTGGTAGTCATCGGATTTGCCTCTTTAGAATTTTTCGGGACGCAACAGCGCATATCCCAGGTAAACGAGCAGCAGGGCAGAAACCAAAATGCCCAAAATTGCTTCCAGGTTCATAAATCGCTCCTTATTGCAGTTTCTCGCAGCCACGCACGTAGGCTAGCGAGAGCAGAAAAAACACCACCACAGCGGCGATAAAGATCAGATCGAACATAAGTTCTCCTTCAAATCCTGGGTACGCATCGCTTCCAGCGTGCGGTCCCGGCCAATCCCTCATTTCTTGCCAAAGCGCCTCTTACAACGCCTGCACGCTGGAAGCGATGCGTACCCAGAGTGGTTACCAACTGCCTTGCTTGCGACCAAACCACCAGACCAGCCCAAGCGTCGCCGTGTTTTGCTCTTTCTTCTGCACGCCCGGCGCATGGGTCAGGAAAAACGGTTGATTGGAAAAATCGCGCCGCCATTCAGCACGCAGCAACATTCCTTCATCGAATTTGTATTCGGCTGTCGCAGTCGTTTCTTTTAACGCTTGCGTTACCCCGCTAAACAAGCCGCCGCGATCCGACAGGTATTCAGCGCGTCCGGCCAAGGCGAATTTCGGCGTGAACTGGTATCGCGCATACGCTGCGCCGCCTGTCACACGCGAAGGCGCAGAATCTTTCTGCACGCGGTTCATCACAAAATCGCCTTCCAGCGCCAACGTCAGTTTTTCGGTGACGTTGAATGTGGCGTAAGCGTCCAGCACATGAAAACGGCCTTCGGGCACGGGCTGAATCACGTCGGTCGAAAGCCCCGGCTGCGTTGGCAACGGCGCGAAGCCCGGATTAAGTATTGGATTGTGGTCGCGCTGTTCCTTGCCCGCGTAATAGTTTGTTTGCAGCGTCACACGGCTGTGCGGCTTGATAGTCAGCAACACAGCCTGCGACTTGAAGCCGTTGAAGTCTTCCGACTGATTCGCGCCGTTCACCAGCCAATGCGTCGCCGTGAACTTGTCGTTAAACGCATACGTGGTGCGAAAGCCGAAGTGATAAAACGGCAGATAGTTGAAAAAGTGAGCCCGCGAATAATTGAAGTTATCTTTCGTGTAATTGGTCTCGTAGCCCAGCGAGCCGGCGAACTTGCCGAAATCCACGGTCAAGCCTTTGCCAATTGGCGCGACATACGTTCCATAGGCTTGCCAGATGTTTCGATAAGCCTGCGGACGCGATTCATTGCCCGGATTTCCCTGCACGGTTTCAGTTGCCTGGCCGTACTGCAAATCCAGGCGCGCGCCGAAACGACGCCCGGCTTCCACATCAGGCGCGCGTTCGATAATCAACGCTGCCTGATTCAAGCTGAAGCTGTTGCTGGCCACGTCATAAGCGCGCAGCAAATTCACACCGCCGACAGGGCGGTTGAAGTTGTAGCCGTAATACCCATCCACCGTCAGGTTGAACGTCGTGCTGTGCCAGAAATCCAGCACGCTCCGATCATCGGCAGACAGTGTCTGCGAGGACGCGACGGCTTGCTGTAACGTGGACGATGCAACCAGCGCCTCTGTCGCAGCGGTTCCCACAGGTGCTTTTAGCAGCGCCGCTTTTTTTTCCGCTTCCAGTTGATTGACGCGTGCGCCCAATTGTTCAATCAGTTGCCGCATTTGGCGCATCTCTTCCAGCAAAGCTTCATTGTCCTTTTTGTCTTTAGACGTGCCGCTTTCCTTTTTCTCATCCATTGACGGTTTTGAATTGTTGGCCGCAACTGCCAATTGAACTTGTGACAGTTGGCCTGCGATCTGCGTGGTTTGTGCCATTGCCGTTGGAGGCAATGAAATCGCCAATCCCAGCACAAAAGCCTTCCAGGTAGATTGGCCTGGCTTCCCCAGCCTATCGCTGGAAACTGATTTCTCACTTGCCATCGTCACTCGCTTTCCAATTTGAAAATCAAGCTCGATGGGATACTGCCTTGGCGTGGCCGAAGCGGACCGCTGATAGAGCAAGTATGTGAGCAGTAAAAACATAAAAAGTATGATTAATACGTCCGACATCTCGGTTACTCCTGCGCAGATTGCACAGGAACATGCGCAATCTGCGCGTTATTCATTGTTCGTCGTCAAAGCGCATGGCTTTCGACATACCCCTTGGCTCCCTCTTCTCTATCCAATCCAGACAGAACGCGCTCAGAATGATGAGCGGAATGGTCAGAAAGAGCAGTGCCGATCCGGCGGTTGAAAGCCAATGCTGCGCATCTGTGTTGCCTGTTAGCCATCCGGCGGCAATCAGCAATGCGCCCAGCAACCCGCTTCCCACTCCTCCGCCTAGACCGATCACAACGCCTACAACCTGCATCTTGGCCAGCAAGCGGTGGCTTGCTGGTTGAGAGTTCGCTCTGAGCGGTGTGCTGATTTGCGTAAATGCCAAAGCTTTCATGTCGTCCTCCTCTGGCTGCATCTGCTCGTCCACGCGATTGTTTCGGCAACCCACGTTCCGTTGTGACAGCAAGCCTGACTCTGTTTGGTTCGGATCAATCATTGACGCTGGCAGCATAGGACTTACCGCATAAGGATGGCGTAAGTGGTTTATAAAGAGTTCGTAAAGATCATTGCTCCATGCCCCGGCAAGAAGTGTTTTGGGGCTGACTCGCGAAAGATCGCGCATCTACTGTGCGAAATGATCCAAACGCACGGTTCCTTTTGCGCTCTTTATAGAATGAAGCGTCTTCGGGGAATCGTTGAAATTCAGAAGCCGGTACAATGGCGATTTCCATGTCATTCTCTTTCTGGCGATTCAGAAATTGGCCGGGAAGGATGTGGCCTTTTAAGCCGTCAGGTCAGCACCCCATAATACTTTTTGGATTTAGTCCGATCTTTTTGATTTACAGGAATTTGTCCTGGAAAATCATTGCTCGAAGAAAACGCACAAGGGAAAATAAAATTGACAATCAACTTGTCACAATGACAAACTGCTTGTCGCTGACACAAATCAATGAACAAAGAAAAGAATTCTGTTTCCGCCCGTAAAACAAAGAAGAATGATTCGGCAGAGTCGGCTTTTAACTTGTTGATCAATGAAACTGCGGCCCTTTTTCACAGGTTGAAGATCGTCGCAGAGGAAGTTCATCACCACGGAGAAATGTCCGGCGGGTTGCGCAGCATTTTGCGCAGTCTGAACAAGGTGGGTGAACTGACTGTGCCGCAAATGGCGCGCGAGCGTGCTGTTTCAAGGCAGCACGTTCAGATGCTGGTCAACCAATTGGCTGACAAAGGCTACGTTGAATTTATCGAAAACCCTGCCCACAAACGCTCGGCGTTTGTCCGACTGACACCACAGGGCAAAAGCGCTGTTGAAACCATGGATCGCCGGGAAGAAAAGTTGCTCTCGAAAAGCAACGTCAGAGCGACTGAGAAGGAAATGCTGGAAGCGGCTGAAGTCCTGCGACAGGTGCGTTCCTTTTTTGAAAGCGATGCGTGGAAACGGCTGCTAAAAAACCGAAGCAATTCGGCGTAACCGCGCGATCACGTTAAGCAGCGCGCCTTTCCGCGGAGGGACCAGTGAATTCGCACGCCAATTTTTCGCAACCATTTGTTCAGCCATCTTCTTCGTCTCCTTGCAGATTCGGAGGCAAATTCACGGGCTGGAAGGCCCAGTTTGCCTGCCCCAAAGGAAAACTGGGCTGGCTGGCTGGCCACTTGATGGCGGCCAAGAATGCCGGAATGAACCGCTTTGCCGTGGAAATGCTGAACTTACAACCAGAAAGCCAGTTGCTCGAAATTGGATTCGGCCACGGCTATGGCATTCAAACGGCTGCCAAACAGATGATCACCGCACACACAACAACAGGATTTATCGCTGGAATTGATATTTCCGGTGTAATGGTTCACCAGGCGGCCAAACGCAATCAGCATTTCATCAAATCCGGCTTGGTGGAATTAAGCCAGGCAAGCGTAGCCAATATCCCTTACGAATTTGCGCGCTTCGATAGAGTCCTGGCTGTGAACAACTATCAGTTCTGGCCAAATGCCGAACACAATCTGACCGAAATCCAGCGCGTGCTCAGCAAAGACGGCTTGCTGGTTTTATGTTTGCGGCTGAAAGAATCAAACAGGATGTTTCGACTGGCTCCTGGTTTTGAAGAGCAGGAAGTTGAAGAAGCC
>CAYLJQ010000042.1:0-20182 GCA_964383955.1 uncultured Heliomicrobium sp.
CCTCTAGATTTTTAATCGCCAACGATCACTGAAGAGTAAAGGAAAGTTCTCTAAACCTGTTGCGCGATAAGAGTTGAAAGTTTAGTTTGCGCTCGAAGGAGTCAAACGGATGTCCCTCTACACGAAATTAGCTCGAAAGCCGAAACAGTTCCTGACCTTGACGGGGATGGAACTGAGCGATTTTTGTAGGTTTGCTGCCGGAGCTGGAACGGCACTCACAGCAGCAGGAACAGCAGCGCAAGTTGCTGGTTGTGCGTACGAAGCAACCCCGTCAGCGGCAACCCGGAGCCGGGGTTTGCTATGCCAATGACTTGCTTGATCGCTGCTTGATGCTGCTGCTTTATTACCGGCTAAACCTTGCTGGATTTAATCCTGTAGGATACAACCGCGCCGCGCCACACTCATTTATCAACCGCACAACTTTATGGTTCAAACATGACCTACCTGCTTATTCTTATCGGTTATTCGGTCTTGATGATTGCCTTGGGCCTGTTTTGGTCCCGGCGTGTCGGAGCTTCCAGCGATTTTTTCGTTGCTGGCAGAGGCTTGAGCGCCGGTTTGATTTTTTCGACCTTGCTGGCTGCGAACATCGGGGCTGGTTCGACTGTCGGCGCGGCGGGTTTGGGTTACAAAGATGGTTTGTCAGCTTGGTGGTGGGTGGGTTCGGCAGGCATAGGCTCTTTGATTCTGGCTTATACTGTTGGGCCGAAGATTTGGCGAATCGCGCGCGATAACAATTTGTTCACAGTCGGTGATTATCTGGAGTTTCGTTATGACCGGCGCGTAAAGGCGATGGCGGCAGCATTGTTATGGATCGGTTCTTTGGCCATTCTGGCGGCCCAGTTGGTGGCGATGGAGCAAATTTTCAGAGTCACGGCAGGCGTTGGCAGAACTGCCGGTTGTCTGCTGGCAGCGGCTGTCATCACGGTGTACTTCACAGCAGGCGGCTTGCACTCCACAGCGCGAGTCAATGTGGTGCAGATGGTTGTGAAACTGTTTGGCTTTCTGTTGGCGCTGGCATTTTTGTTTTGGGTGGCTGGCGGGTGGAGCTTGCTGCAATCAACAACCGCTCCGAGCTTGCCGCCTGAAAAAGTGTATGCGTATTTCGACCTCTTTGGAGGAGGCGCATCCGGTGTCCTTGGTTATCTGGCTCTGTTGATGCCTTCTTTCATTATTTCGCCCGGAATCCTGCAAAAGATTTTTGGAGCCAAAGACGAACGCGCAGTTCGCTTGGGCGTTGCGTTGAACGCAGTTGGGTTGCTGGCGTTTGCCATTGTGCCGGTGATGATGGGAATTATTGCCCACAGTCAGTTTCCGAATTTGGAAAAACCTGAGCTGGCCTTGCCGCAACTGCTGACCCATTCGCTGCCGACGTGGCTTGGCGGGTTATTGCTGGGAGCATTGTTTTCAGCGGAGCTAAGCGCGGCGGACGCGGTCCTGTTTATGCTGACAACTTCGCTGGGCAAGGATTTGTACAAAACCTTTCTTCGGCCTGAAGCCGACGACAAGCAATTGTTGAAAGTTGCTCGAATTGCTGCCGTGATTTGCAGCCTATGTGGAGCGGGGCTGGCCATTTGGTTCGGATCGGTTATTGCCGCGTTGAGGATTTTCTACACTCTGTTATCAGCAGCGTTGTTGCTGCCTTTGCTTGCCGGATTGTTTTCCAGACGCGTAACAACGCGGGCGGCGATTGCAACAATGATAACTTCGGTTGCGGTGACTTTTGCATTAGAACGATTCACCGGAGGACAAGGAAAGTGGGGAGTGCCGTCATTGATTTTCGGTACGGCTGCCGGGTTGGTAGTGATGCTGCTGGTAAGCCGAATGGAACACAAAAATAGGCTCACACCGTTGCCGGTGTGAGCCTTTAAGTTTTTCCGCCAGTACAAACTTTTTACAATTACTGTTTGGCAACGCTGCCAGCCGTTTCCGCCAAAACCAGAGTGAATTTCTGGCCGCGCGGCGTGATCGAAGCGATTGAGCGTGTGCCATCTGCATTTTCACGATAGGTCATCTTGTCGGCTTCCGCTTCGTTCGTGTTTTGCTTCTTGGTGTATTGAGTGGTGACGACTTTCTTGCCAACTTTGATTTCGACTGTGCCCTGTTCCGCTTCCGGTATGGTCACGGTGTAATCGCCTTTTTTGACCAGTTCAGTCCCGACTTTGCCGTCCAGTAAAAACGCAACTTTCTTTTCCACTTTTCCCTGAGCCGCCACGACGACGCTCAATGCTGCTGTCAGTGCCAACGCTAAAACTTTATTCGAAATACGGTTAATCATAATTTGCTCCCTCCTAGCTTCCTGTTGAGTGCGGTTAGAGTTTCGAGGATTAACTGACCGGACGGTCAACATGCCTCTAAAAAATTTAGCCTTTTTCAGGCTGCTTTTGCGAGTTCAATAGTTTGGCCACCGGTCAGATAATCTAAAACGATTCGCTCACAGCGGCGGCGGTAATCATCAAATGTCCCTTGGGACGAAAAAAACCATTGCATCATCATCCCGTCTACCAGAGCGCGAACCATTGAGCTTGCATCATCCAGGTCTACAGACCGGAATATGCCTGCTTTGATTCCCAACTCAATAATTTCCCGGTCGTGGCCGCAACACCCTTCATAGAATTTTGCGTTCAGATCGTGAAAACGCCGGTTTCGGGTTCCGATGCTGATGAAATCTGAATAAGCCAGAAAAAACTGGCGACTTTCTTGCGCATTGCCAAATATAACGCCAATAACGGCTTTCATCTTTCCGACAGGATCATCCGCTGATGCGATGGCCGCGTGGATGCGCTCATGCACCACTCCGATGATCCATTCCAAAGCGCCAAGAAAAAGATCTTCTTTGGTCGAAAAATAATAAAGCGTCGAGCCCTTGCTGACTCCTGCGCGCTTGGCAATATCCTGCAACGTGACAGCAGAGTAACCCTTCTCGGCTACTTCATGATAAGTCGCCTTGATTAACTCTTCGCGGCGCTGATCTTCATAATCCTGAACAAACTGTTTTGCTGCCATCTTTATTCTGGAAAACCTCTTAAATGAGTTTTCAATTGCCTACTGCTTCAAACTTTACTTTCTGACTCTTCTTAGTTGACCGACCGGTCAGTTTTATACTATCCGACCTCAGAACTGTCAACGAATATTTCGAGCGGGATGAAAAAATCTTCTTTCGAACAATCAGCCAAAAGACTGAAATGGACATTCCAGGGATCAATCAGGTAGTAAATTTACCGGACAAGATAGGGCGGTTGGTTCGATACTTTTGTTCGTATATGATGCCGTTCCAGATGTTAGTCCCCAACTGCTAATCTGATTGAAAGGTGATTTCAGTGAGCGAAGTTCACATTGGCACTCAAGGCTGGAATTATGATGACTGGGTTGGGGCATTTTATCCGCGCGGGAGCCGGACATCGGAATTCCTGGATTTATATGCGCGTGTATTCGACACCGTAGAAATTGATTCCAGCTTTTACGCAATTCCTTCCGAAGCTTCGATTAAGTCCTGGCGAAGCCGCGCGCCTGCTGGCTTTACGTATTCGTTGAAGCTGCCGCAACAGATAACACATGAAAAGCATCTGCACGATTGTGAAGCGGTGCTGGATCAGTTTTGCCAGCGAATTCGCGGGCTGGAAGAAACGCTGGCAATGGTGCTGATTCAATTGCCGCCGGATTTTTCCATACGAGAGTGGGCAGCGCTGGAAAAGTTCATTGGAATTCTGCCTGCTGACATCCACTTTGCGGTGGAATTCAGGGATCAAAGCTGGTTGATAGACCCAATGTTGGATCGAGTGCTGGAATTGTTTTCAAAGCATCAAGTCGCGCTGGCATTAGTGGAAGGTGAATGGATTCAGCGCGGATTGTGGTTTCAGGTTCTTGACCGCCCTACATCGCCGCTGGCTTATTTGCGCTGGATGGGGCCGCGAAATTTGACAGAGTTTTCCCATGTGCAGATTAACCGCGACCGTGAGCTGAAAGAGTGGACAGAAGGCTTCAACTTTTTGCGCCAGCGGGTCGAAACTGTGTATGGTTACTTCAGCAACTATTTTCAAGGTCATTCGCCAGCATCTGCCAACCAATTCAAGCAGATGATTGGACAACCGGTCATCGAACCGGAATCGCTGATCACGCAGCCTTCTTTGTTTTGAACAGATGTTTTGAGTGTTTGCGATGATGAAGATGTCATTCCCCCAATTCAAAAAACTGACAGCCAAACAGCGCGTAATACTTGTATTGGCACTTTCGGTTTTATCCTTCTGCGCTGTTGGCGGAGTATTTTTTGGCGACGATCCGGAATCGGCCAAACCCAGCAAGGAAATGGCCAATGATCCAATCGTTCAAACTTACGTCCAGGCGCTGGAAACCATTGAGCAAAACTACGTCAATCCGCCGGACAAATTCCGCCTGACGCGCGGAGCCATTCTGGAAATGCTGCACACGCTCGATCCGCATTCGGGATTTTTTGACCGCCGCGAATTCAGTGAAATGCAGGACGAACAAAGCAGCCACTTTTACGGAATCGGCGTCACCGTTAATCAGCGCAATGAACGAATTTACGTGCTGGGAGTCATTCCAGGCATGCCAGCCGAAAAAGCCGGGCTGCGATACGGCGACGCCATCCTTTCTGTTGACGGCAAATCCGCGCAAAACTGGGGGCAAGCAGATGCATTGAAGCATGTTCGCGGAGATTACGGCACATCGGTCGAAATCACAGTCGAACGCGCCGGGGAGCAGGAACCGCTGACTTTCAGCATTATGCGCGATGAAGTTCCCTTCCCCTCGGTTCGCAACAGCTTCTTGATTCGGCCCACTGTCGGATACATTGGCCTGACGGGCGGCTTCAACCAGGACACGACGGAAGAATTGCACAACGCGATTGAGCGGCTGAAAAAAGAAGGCATGACTTCGCTGCTGTTGGATTTGCGTGACAATCCGGGCGGCTTGCTGCGACAGGCGATCCAGGTGGCGGAAACATTCCTGCCACGCGGGATGGAAATCGTTTCAGTCCGCGGTCGCGAAGGCCGGTATCAGCCGCAAGTTTATCGCTCGGAAAATTCCGAACCGGAAACCATGCCGCTAGTTGTGTTGATTAACGGTGATTCGGCTTCGGCTTCGGAAATCGTCGCCGGAGCAATGCAGGATCGTGGCCGCGCATGGCTGGTCGGCGAAGAAAGCTTTGGCAAAGGATTGGTGCAAACTGTTTACCGTTTGCGCGGCGGAACAGGGTTGACACTGACAACCGCGCGTTATTACACGCCCAGCGGGCGGCTGATTCAGCGGCCTTACAACGAATTGGGTATTTACGATTACATTTACGCCCGGCGCAAAGCCGCACTCAACGAAAAAGCTAAAGGCAAATCGGCCAAATCCGCTGTTTCAACGCCTACTCCAGACCACGGACAAGCCAGCAACGGAGATAAATACTACACATCAACAGGACTGGAAGTTTTTGGCGGAGGCGGCATCAAACCCAACACGGAAGTCAAAATTTCGAATGAAAACCTTCGGTTACGCGATACCTGTTTTGAATTTGCGCGCTTGCTGGTGGCAGGTGTGATTCCCAATTTCCCGGAATACAAAGTCAAAAAGACGGAGCAAGCCAGCCGACTGCGCGGTAACGAATTTCAACTGACCGATTCCGCCATCGCCGCGTTCAAGGAGTTTTTGCGCCAACGGCCACAGCTTCAAGTCAAGGAAAGTGAAGTAGCCAAACACATGGATTACATTCGTTTGCGCATTCGCGCCGAAATCATTACGGCTGCTTACGGGCCGGAAGTCGCGGGCCAATTTTTGCTGGAAAGCGATGGCCAAACAATTCGCGCCATTTCCGAAGTTGCCAAGGCCAAACAGTTGAGCGATCAGGCGCGACTCTTCACTCCTGAATCAACAAGACAATAAACCGCGATCTCTGCTTTTACGCCACATCGGTTCCAGGAACTGCGTCAGAAACGCGCAAATAAGCCAACGTGTCCTGGATTTCGCTTGGCGTCCATCGGGTCGCTACATCCATTGCCTGGGCCGACCACAAAAATGCCGCCGGATAACCTTTTTCTTCCAGCAGGTTCAGCCGATTCAGCACCGATTGATCCAGCTTTCGTTTCTTCAAATCCGTCCAGTCTTTCTGCACCGCTGTTGCAAATTCGCCAACAAAGCAGGAGTAATCCTCCGAAAACACGTTCGGCGGCAACGTGCCGTCTTTTTGCGCATAAAAGTGAAATTGATGAAGCGTAATGCCCAAACCGGCGGAGTTCCAATCAAACAACGTATCGTGATGCGCAAAACCCACGGTCGAGCGAAAGGCCTGCTGACCATTGGGCAATCGCTTGGCGTTGATACGACCGATTCCCTGACGTAGAAACTCCTTCATGTTGTCCAAAGAAACGGTTTTGTTTTCTTGTGGGCCGTGTTCGTCCAAAGGCTTTTCAGTCGTTATCCACTCAGGCTCATTCATCAACTCCCAGGCGTAAATCGCTTGTGGGTGGCGAAGCGAAACTTCCAGCAATGGCTCCAGAACGTTGTTGAAAAAAGCTTCGCGTTTCGCCGTATCGTTGATGATTTCCGCTCGCCCGCCTTTGACGATGCCTGCTTTGTGATCAGCGACCGCGCCGTGATGGCACCAGTGAAAATCAATCAATGAAGGAACAAATTGCAGACCCAGCCGAATACAGGTTTCCAGCACAAACTCGAAATCATCACAGATTCGCCCGTGGCAAGGATGATCCGACGGCAAACAATCGAACTGCCATTGTCCGCTGGAATTTTCGGGCGATTCAGCGCCGGTGCCGTAATTTGTTCCATCGGGAAGAATAAACCAGCGCACCGCAAACAATCCTTGATCGGCAAACCGCGTGAAGTCTTCGACAATGCGGCGGCGTTTTTCTTCACGCCACGCAGGCAGATTTTGCCAGGCGACCCAGGCCTGGGGCGGGTCGCCAAAATCCCACCCGTAATCAATCCAGGGATAATTGATTCCTACCAGGAGCTTGTTTTTTTGTTGTGCCATTTTTTGCAGGTCTCCTTTCCAATTCTGCCACTTGATTTTGAAAGATGATGGCCCATGGGCTTTGCGGCTGCAAGGATTGGGCTATAATGCCACCCGGTTGGCAGTTGCAAAACCAGTTACGGAGAAAGTTTAGATGAGCGAGTACGACAATTCCTCTGAAAACCGATCAAACGAGAGCAAGGCTCCGGGCAAATCTCGTTGGAATATGTATCGGTTTCTGCTGGTCGCAGTGCCGACGCTGATTCCCGTAGCCTATTTTTATTTGAGCGGCAGTGATCACTGGACAATCAAAGATTTGGCGGTCGTTGGCAGCCTGTTCGTGGGTTACTGGGTAATGGTGCTGTTTGTTGCCGCCCGTGTCTTGCGCCACAGAAATGCACAGGCCATCACCATGGCTTCGCCGTTGATTGAAGTGCCTCTTTCCGCCGAAATCCGAGAGCGGTTGATTAGTTTTGCCGATGGACGAAATCAAAAACTGGCGGTCGTCGCGTTCGAGTTGCTGGACCAGGAAATTCCGCGTTTTGAGCAGGAAGACGAGCGGGACCGCGCCATACGCGACAACGAACATTTGCGCCAGCAAGCCGGCCAGGGGACTTTTCTGGTTGCTGTGACGACGGAAATTTTGAAACGGTTATTGTTAATCAGCGGTGCTCAGGAAGATGACCGCAAAGTCTGGCGCGAACACATCAGCGAAACGGCTGCACGAATTGTGAGTGATGCATTGGATCATCGGTTGAAAGTTCAGCGCGTCTGAAAAGTTTGACTGGTTATTTTGCCGACAAGTGATCGGTAACTGAAAGGGCGGGAAAATCCCGCCCTTTGTTATTTTTGAAATTATGGTCCGACGCGAAATTTATCCTTCCAACGGCAGGCCACTGTAAACAACGCTCCAACCGCGTTCCAGGCTGGTGCTGATGGCATCTTCGTAACTGCGACGCGCCTCTACGCGAGTTTCAAACTGTTTCAAAATTGGTTGGCCTTCCCGCGGATCGTGTTTGACGATTGCAGTCGTTGGCTTGGTCATTCCGTCGGCATCCACCATTTCCGCCCGAACCAGTCCCAGAAAAGAAAAAATATCGTTTTTCGTCAAAATCGTCAGAAAAGTTTTTTGCTTGTCATTCATTTTCATTCACTCCCTCAAATATTCCTGTTTTTGTTTCGTAATTGCATCCTCGCTGAGGCGCGGATGATAGCACACGAAATTACTGGCTGTTCAAGTCCCGGCGGGCCGGTTTCAGCAAATAAGCCGCCAGCATGACTGCCGAAGCCACTGAAACTGCGATCTTGTACCGCGATTGCAATGGCAATGGCGAAATAAATCCTTCAATCAATCCGGCAATGATCAGCAGCGGAATACAGCCAACCAGTAAACGAATGGCGGTCAAACTTCGTTCGATCAAAGCTTCACGGCGGGTTCTCTCGCCCGGCGCTATCAGCGCCAACCCAATCATCAAGCCAGCCCCGCTGGCAATGAAGATCGCGGCAAACTCCAAAACGGCATGTCCAAATCCGAAATTCCAAAACGTCCCCATCATTCCGTATTTCACCAGCAGAGCTTGCAACGAACCGATTTGCAATGCCGAAGGCATCAGCACGCCAACCGTGCCGATAACCGGCACGATGCTGAAAGCGAACACCTTTAGACTGACGCCAATGTTGTTTGCAGTAATGCTCGCCGCGCCAATCGGAGCTTCATCGTTGAGCCGTTCCCACCAGCGTTGATGCCCTTTGACGGCCTGGACCATCTGCGGCGACAAATAAGCGAAATCCGCAAAATCATCATTTCGCCACGTGGCAACAAACGAAGATGCGCCAATGGCCACAAAAATCAAAAATGTCGCCAGTGTAAACTTAAATGTGCGGCGAAAAATGACCGGGAATTCATGCCAGTAAAAATCAAAGATCGAACGCACGCCTTTCGATTCCGAGCGGTAAATCATCCCGTGAGCGCGAATCACCAGATTGTTCAGGTAGCTGACCAGCCGCTGGTCGCGCGATTCGACGCGAGCAATTGCCAGATCGGAGGCTGCACGGCGATAACTGCGCCCAAGTTCGCGCACTTCATCGCGCCCCAGACTTCTCAGCCCGCGCACACTGCGGACCTGGCCTATCAATTCCTCCAACCGTTTCCAGTTGGCTTTGCGCTTTTCGATAAAGTTTTCAGCCATTCTCGGTTCCCAAATTTGCGTTTCCGCGACTTGATCGTTTCATGCCGGATTGAGCTCGCCGATATTGCATCGTCCGAAGCAACAATGCCAGCAATCTAGCCGAACGCATTATTTTCAAAACTGCCACCTATTGCCTACTTCGTCAGCGTCTGGTTCATCAAACTCCATTTCCCGGAACTTCGTTGGTGCTTTATGATGCGTTTGGATCCAATCACATTTCCCGGAGACGGAGCAATTTGTATGAAGAAAATCTTTCTCGTTCTGAGCCTGTGCATCGGTTTTGCCGCAGCGGGCGCATGCGCGCTTTGGCTGATGGCTGAACCGGCGACGGGCAACGCGCAAACTCAAAAATCTATGAAATCTATTTACGACATTCCTGTAAAAACCATTGACGGCAAAGCGACAACACTTGGCGAATACAAAGGGAAAGTCCTGTTGATCGTCAACGTCGCCAGCAAGTGCGGCTTCACCCCGCAGTACGAGGGCCTGGAAAAGATTTACAAACAGTATCAGGCGAAAGGCTTTACTGTGCTGGGCTTCCCGGCAAACAACTTTGGCGGACAAGAACCGGGCACGGAAGCTGAAATCGTGACTTTCTGTTCGACCAATTACGGCGTGACATTCCCGATGTTTTCAAAACTTTCGGCAAAGGGTTCGGACATTCATCCGCTCTATAAGTTCCTGACTGAAAAGGAAACCAATCCGAATTTTGCCGGCGAACTCAAATGGAACTTCAACAAGTTCCTGATTGATAAGAACGGCAACCCAATTGCTCGCTTTGATTCCGCAGATAAGCCGGAAAGCGAAAAAGTAACGCAGGCGATTGAGCAGGCGTTAAAATAAGCGCTACTGTTGGGCAATCGTAAAATGAAAACGCAGATGCCGGTTGGCCCAGCATCTGCGTTTTGATGTTTCAAGACTTTGCCGGCTGAATGCCATTGTCGCCAGCCACGTTTGAAAGCCGTTCGTTTTTTTCTTACTTCTTCAACAGGGCCTTAAGTTCTTCCACAATCTTTTGTGCGTTTGCAGCGTTCGGTCCGGTGGGTTCGTCAACCAGAAATTGCTCAAAGGCTTTCAGTGAAGGTTCGTATTTTTGCTGGCTGTAATAAATTTGGCCGAGCCAAAGCTGTGCCGTCGCGACGGCCTTGCCTCCCAACTGGTAAGCTTTCAGTAGCTCACGCTCAGCATCAGAGGTTTTATTCAATTGCGCCAGCATTATCCCCAAATAAAGTTTCGCAGGTGCCGAATCCGGGCTGAGTGCAACAGCCTTTTCTAATTCCGCAATTGCAGCAGAATAGCGTTCGTCTTGCCCCAATTTTAGCCCAAGCCTCATGTGGGCGTTGGTGCGATCAGCAAGACCCAGTTTTGTATCTTTAAGCGCTTCGCGCAATTGCTGCTCTGCTTCGTCCAGTTGGCCAGTGGCGATGAGTGCCTCGGCATATTTGACACGCTCGGCAGAAAGAGCGGGCTGCTCTTCCAACAGCCGATTGAAAAGTATTACGGATTCGCCAAAATTTCCTTGCCGATAATGAATCAAGGCGAGATTCAAAAGTGGAGGATGATACCGCGCGTTCAGGCTAACCGCCTGCCTGAAGGCCGCCACGGCATCATCCAGACGGTTAATCCTAAAATAGAGCACACCCAGCTCATTCAATACGCGAAGGTATTGTGGATGCAGTACCAGCGCGCGTCCGAATTCACTAATCGCCTCATCAGTCTTGCCTTCGCTGGCGCGTTTTTTGGCTTCCTCATACGCGGCACGTGCTTCCGGCGGCGTTTTTGCGTCGTATTCGGCAATATCAAGTGAGCCTTTTGGCAAAGCGTCAGTTGCCATCGGACGCAGGAAGACTGGCAAGTAGCTGATCGCCCCTTGCGGTATACGAAGACGCAAAGTAGTTCTCTCAAATGTGCGCTTATCACTATCTACATCCAGATTGTAGTCGCGGCCAGCAACGAAGTCGCCAGTCAACACAAATTTCCCATTATCGTCCGTAAATAGCCGCTGAATACGTCCATCCGGCAACCTCAGCAGAAAACGCAACTGGCGCGATGGGAACTTGCCGCCAGGCAGGAAAAATTGGATGGCAGGCGGCGATTGAGCCTGGGCAACGCACCAACAAAACAGCAGTATGCTGACAGCGGAAAAAATTCGTCCTTGCGGGAAACGTTGTAAATGCACAATTCACCTTCTGCGTTAATCGCCTGCCAGAGAATCAATCCTGTTCCGGCACAGCTTCATCAATCTCTTCGATTTCGTCATCGCCGCCTTTGCCGCGATTGGGGCGTTTGATGCCAAACTTATCCAGCCGGTATTGCATTGTTCGAAACGACAACCCCAATAATTTAGCAGAGCGGGTGATATTCCAGCCGGTCTGCTCCATCGCCTGCATAATCAGCGAACGTTCCAGATCTTCAAATGAAATCCCTTCGGGCGGCAGCTTGAACCCGCCCGTGCCTTCAACCTGGGCGGTTTGGCGAATTTCAATGGGCAAATCTTCGCCGGTGATTTCGTCGCCTTCGGCCAGCAACAAAGCGCGCTCGATGGCCGATTCCAGTTGGCGCACGTTGCCCGGCCAGGAGTAATTCATGATCATCCCTTTGGCTTCGGCGGAAAGACGGATTGGGCGAGCAGCGTTGGCGCTGTGTTTGTGCAGAAAGAAACTGGTTAGCACTTCGATGTCGTCGCGGCGCTGACGCAACGCAGGAATGTTGATCGGGATGACATTCAGCCGGTAATACAAATCTTCGCGAAAACGTCCGTCTTTGACCATCGCTTCCAGGTCGCGGTTTGTGGCGGCCAGCACGCGGACATCAACTTTGATGGGACGAGTTCCGCCGACGCGCGTAATTTCTTTTTCCTGCAAGGCACGAAGCAACTTGGCCTGCATTGCGCCGCTGACTTCTCCAATTTCGTCCAGAAACAGCGTGCCTTTGTCGGCGATTTCAAACAGTCCTTTCTTTTCGGCGTGAGCGCCCGTGAACGATCCTCTTTCGTGTCCAAAGAGTTCCGATTCCAGCAAATTTTCATTGATCGCGGCGCAGTTGACCGCCTGGAAACGTTCATTGATGCGCGGACTGGCTTTGTGAATGGCGCGGGCAATTCGCTCTTTTCCCGTTCCCGATTCGCCGCGAATCAGCACCGTGGAAGACGATGGCGCAACTTTGACAATCATCTTTTTGACACGCTCCATCGAATCGGAAACGCCGATGATTTCTTCGTCAACGGCTTTCATCTGAGAAACGGCTTTGGCGACAACGGCCAGCAGCTTTGAGCGATCCAGCGGCTTTTCCAGATAATCAAACGCGCCGCCGCGCAAAGCTTCCTTGACCGTTTCAATCGAACCGTGCGCAGTCATCAAAATCACGGGGGTCGAACTATCGAGTTGTGCCAGTTCGCCCAGCAGTTGCAGCCCGTCCATTCCAGCCATTTTCAGATCGGTCATCACCAGATCGAAATTTTCGTGCTTGAACGAACGCAATGCTTCCTGCCCCGAACCAGCGGTTTTGACTTCGTAACGGGGCGCGCCGGTTTCATCCATTTCTCCGGTCAGAATCATTTGCAGAATGTCGCGTTGATTTTTTTCGTCATCAACAATCAGAATTTTTCTTGCAGCCATCAGAATCTCCATTGCGGATTGCGGATTGTGAATTGCGGAGTTCTTTGCTTCCCGCAATCATTAACTTCGGAAAGAAGATAGGCGATGGCTGAGCAAATCCGCAATCCGCAATCCGAATTCCGCAATCAAGCATTTTTTCTCGGTAAAGTAACGATAAATGACGTGCCGATGCCGACTTCGCTTTCCACTTCGATTTGTCCGCCATGCTCTTCGATGATTTTCTTGGTCAACGGCAAACCCAGACCAATGCCGGTTTCTTTGGTCGAATAATAAGGCTCGAAAATCTGCTCCAACGCTTCCGGCAAAATGCCAATTCCGGTATCCGTGAATTCGATTTCGATCTGATCCTCACTGGAGATCAAATTGATATCCAGTTCGCCGCCACCCGGCATGGCTTGGACGGCATTGATCATCAAATTTGAAAAACAGGTTTTCAATTGTTCGGCGTCGGCAATCAATTTGGTATCACCCATTCCATTGGATTCAATAAGGATTTTGACGCCTTGTTCATCCGCTTTGGTGATAACCAAATCGCGAACATCCTGCACCAGCGAGCGTGCGTCCAGTTCGCGAAGTTTGAGTTTTGCCGGACGGCCGTAGCTCAAGAAATCCGTCACCAGTTGGTTCAGCCGCGCCAATTCGTCCTTGATCGTGGTCAGAATGTGTTTGTACTGAACTTTTTGAGCTTCGTTTGCCGGAGCAAAGGCTTCGCGCAAATGATCAATCGAAAGGTTGATGAAATTCAACGGGTTTCGGATTTCGTGCGCAATGCCGGAAGCAAGGCGGCCAATCACAGCCGAACGTTCTGAACGTTGAAGCTCCTCTTCCAATGCCTGGCTGCGGCGCAACACCGTCAACATTTCATTGAAGGTGCGCGACAAAGCGCTGACCTCTTCAGGGCCTTTGATTGGCACTGCAACGTCCAGATTTCCTGCCGTCACACGTCGCGCCGCAAGGCCCAGGTCTGTAATCGGTTGGGTTAAGCGGCGGCTGAACACGGCGATCAACACGATCAGCAAGACTCCAAATCCCGCAAAGGCAATCAGCCGGTCGCGCTCGACAGATTGTTTGACGCGATTCAGCCGATCCATCGAAATGATGACGTAAATCTTGCGAATGCCCGCGTCGGTTTCCGTGGTAAGCAGCAATGTCTTGCTTTGGCTGTTTTCCCTGACATGAAAATCCTGCCTCACGTCTAAAGATTGAACCTGCGGAGCGCCTTCGATGAAGGGTTTGATCTGCCGTCCACGATCCTGGCTGTCCGTGCTATCAATGATCTTCCCGTTTTTGTCTGCAATGATGATGTGGCGAATAATGCTTTCGGAATTGATCTGCAATTCACCAGGTTTATTGACCTCATTGAACATGTACGAGCCGGCATTCAGGGTGCGAAACGCCAGATCGGTCGCCAGGGGGATGGTCCGTATGTATTCGTCAACCTGTTCAGTGGTGCGTCGTTCCAGCGGCTGGTTGATCAGCGAAATTACAACCATTGTGACGATCAAGATCGCCGCAATGAACGCGATCATCTGCGCGCGAAAGCTGGCAAAGAGTTTGAATTGTCCGGCAGCGTTCATAGTGAATTTGAAGCCTAAAGTTTTGCCAGCATTTTTCGCGCTTTTTCCTGAACGCCGCGCTCGGATTTGGCTCGCGAAGCGTTGACAGTGCGGCTGATGATTTCTTGCAGTTGGCGGCGCGCATCTTCTTTGCGGCCGTCCTCCTGATAGGCTTCAGCCATTGCCAGTTTCATTTCCAGATTGTGCGGCGCGACTTTCAATCCCTGCTCCAGCCGCGTGATTGCCCGACTAAGATTGCCGCCGACAATTCGCGGCAATTCCTTGTCTATTTCTCCCAGCGCCAGATAGGCTCCGCCGTCCTGGTACCGGTCGTTCAACCGCAAAACGGTTTCCATTTCCGCCCGAATTTTTTTCACCATCTGCAAAGCTTTTAGCGCGCCTTTTTGTTCGCTGAAGCCGCCATAATTGGCCGCCAGCCAGAAATGCCCTTCCACGGCATTCACTTCCGCAGCGACAGCGCGTTCAGCGACAGCAATTCCCTTTTGAAAATAAGCCAGTTTTTCATTCGCGCCAGCTTCATCTCCGACGTAGTAATACACTCTGGCCGCGCGCCACAACCACTGATAATCCTGTGTTCCCGCCGCCAGCACGCGCTCGACAACCATCAATGACTGTTTGTCGCGCTCCGTGTTTTCGCCAAAGGTGAACAGCTTGTCTGCTTCAGAATAGGGATTGGGCGGTTCGGAAGCGCGATATTTCGATTGCGCCAGACCGCAAGTGGCCGATAGAAAAATTGCGACAAGCAAAAAAACGACTTTCCCCATGAGGCAGAAGCTAACAACTCAATTTCAGTTCCGCAAGGCCAGACTCTTCAAGCATCTATGGGCTTCGCGTTGCGCCGAAATCGGCCTGATGCGATGATCCCGTCTCCATTCCGATCACCCGAGACCAGCATCTTCGGTTGGCGTAAATAACTTTCCCTTTTCACGAAACCTGTTGTGAGTTTTTTCAGGACGCTTATGAAGAAGAAGTCTATGATTCGCAATCTGCCCCTGCTGTTTTGTGCCGGAGTCATTTCTCTGTCACTGGTTGCAACTGGGTTCGCCAACCCAACTTCGCGCAAACGAAAGGATTCAGCCCAATCCAAACCAGACAAAACAGAGGTCGAAAAGCTGATTGAACTGACGCGTCGCGCAAGTGAAGCTGCTGAACTGGCCCGGATCGAAGCCCGCCAGGCGCGGGAACAAAACGAAGCCTTGCAGCGAAGATTGGAGCAAACCGAGCGCGAGCTTGAAACCTTGCGCCAGACCATCACCGCCAATAGCCAAACGATGACGGCCAGCATCGCGGCTTCGCCAACCGGCGTTTCTGAGACTCTCGCGCAGACAGATCAAAAGGCCGAAGAGCGGCTGGCAAAACTGGAAGAACAAACCGAAATCAACACGGCCCAGATCAAAGAACACGCGCAAACAAAAGTCGAAAGCGGCTCCCGACTGAAGCTGCGGCTGTTTGGCGAAATCATCTTCAACACATATTTGAACAGCAACGAGTCGGCGAATAACGATGTGCCGACAATCGCTTTCCCCAATTCCGCAATTGCCGGGCGAAAACGCAACAATTTGGGCGCGACGCTACGCCAATCCAAAATCGGGCTGGCAATGACCGGTGTGCGGCTTGGCCATGCGCGTTTGAGCGCCGAAGCCGAGTTCGATTTCTGGGGCGGGCCGATTTCCCGTTACGACGGAGATATGCTGGGTTCATTGCGCATTCGCACGGCTTCGGCCCGACTGGACTGGGACCGCACAACACTGGAAATCGGCCAAAAAGAACCGATGATTTCTCCGCTGACGCCCAATTCGCTGGCTGCCGTCTGGATTGCGCCGATGGCTTTGACTGGCAATCTGTGGCAATGGCGTCCGCAAATTATGGTCGAACACCGCGTGCGTCTGAATGAATCTTCGTCTGTGATTGTGCAAGGCGGATTGATGCCGAATTTCAGCGACATTTCCGGCGTTCCGATTGGCACTGTCGGTGGAATTACGCTGGAAGGGTCTCCCGGCTACGAGGGCCGCATTGCCTTCCGCCGCACCCTGGAAGACGAACGCAATTTTGAAATTGGGTTTGGCGGATATGGCGAACGGAAGGCATTTTCGTTCGCTCGCCGGGTAAACAGTTACGCGCTGACCAGCGATTGGCAAATTCCCCTGGGCAGCCGCCTGACCCTTAGCGGTGAAGCCTATTACGGTCAAAGCATCAATCTGGGCGAACGTTCCGGCACCAGCGTTGACCGGCTGTATGCCGCAACCGGAAATGTGCTGAACCCAACATCAGAAATTCGCGGTATTCACTCCGCCGGAGGCTGGGCGCAACTGAACATCAAAGCAACGCCAAAATTGGATTTCAATTTGACTGCTGGCAAAGACGATCCGAACAATAACGATGTCCGCTTCGGCACCATCGGCAACTTCACCAGGTTCAAAAATCAGGCGGCATCGGTCAACTTTATCTACTTTCTGACCCAGAACTTTGAAGTGTCGTTGGAATACCGCCGCACCTTGACGGATTACGCGCCGGGACGACGCACGAACAATCATTTCAATCTGGCGTTCGGATACCTGTTTTGACCGCTGCTGAAACCGATTGCTATATTCCCGACTCGTTTTAACTGTAGGAAAGGCGGCGCGAATTGGGCAGCGAGATCCATCTTTCGAAAACGTATCACTTTCGCATCGCGGGCGAGCGCGTCACGCTGTACAAGAAAGACGGCGAAAGTTACGAGCACGTGCTAATGAAAGCGCTTGGATATGGAATGTTCCAGCCACAGTTCCCTCACTTGAAGATTGAACGCCGCATTGGCTTGCGTTACAAACCCGACCTGATTGCGCTCAACGATCTTGGCAAACCTCAATTTTGGGGCGAATGCGGACAAGTCGGTTTACGCAAAATTGCTTGGATTGCCAAACACAGCGGTACGCAGCAGTTGGTAATTTTCAAGTTCGACATCATTCCAGATCACTTCATCGCCCAACTTCGTCAGGAAGTTGATGTACGTTATCGCCCGCCGCAACGCATCAAGCTGTTTAATTTCGATAGCATTGTTATGAAAGAAGCTGGCGAAGAGTTCGACGAAATCCCTGAACGTTGGTACGAGTATTTTGAAATCTGAATTTATGGCTGAAAACTCTATCCCTGAATACACAATCCGCGACTGCTCTACAGTCGAAGACTTCACCGGATGCCTGAACCTGCAACGCAAAGTCTGGCAATTTTCCGATCTGGACATCACGCCGCTCAGAACCTTTGTCATCACACGCCACAGCGGCGGCATCACTTTCGGCGCGTTTACTCCAAACAACCAGTTGCTCGGGTTTGGTCACATGCTTCCGGCGTTCGGCGAAAAACTGAAGCCGTACTTTTATTCGCAAATGCTGGCTGTCGAACCGGAACTGCAAAACTCCGGCATTGGCGTCAAATTGAAACTGGCGCAGCACGATTTCGCACAGAAAGCTGGGGTGCCGATGATCACCTGGACTTTCGATCCGCTGCAATCGCGCAACGCGCACCTGAACATCAACAAGCTCGGTTGCGTCATTCGCCGCTACAAGGTGAATTATTACGGCAATGTCAGCACCAGCGCCCTGCACGCGGGGCTGGACACCGACCGGCTGTTTGCAGAATGGTGGGTTGGTTCGCAAAGAATCACTGACGCACTGGCTGGAAAGCGCCGCACCGACACCCCCGAAGCCGCTCTGGAAATTCCACGCGAAATTGACGAACTAAAAAAACAGGATTTGGCCGAAGCCCGCCGCTGGCAGCTTCAACTGCGGACAGATTTCCAAAAACTGCTAAGCGAAGGCTTGTACTGCGCCGGGTTTGAAGCCAATCCAAAGGGCAACAGCCGCTACCTGTTTTTCAAAGACAATCACGAAGAGGAAAAGTAAGCCGCAGATGACGCGGATAAACGCCGATAAAATCCAAATCTGCGTTTGTCTGCGTTGATCTGCGGCAGGTCTGAGTTATGAAAATTGATCGCATTGAACTCCGAGAAATCCGACTGCCACTGGTTACTCCGTTTGAAACCAGCTTTGGACGCACGTACGAACGCAACATCATTCTGCTGAAAGTCTTCAGCGAAGGCCTGCACGGTTGGGGCGAATGCACCGTCGGCGAAAAACCGTTTTACAACCACGAAAGTACGGAAATCTGCTGGACGCTGATCCGCGATTTCGCCGGGCCGATGGTTCTGGGCAAGGAAATCAACTCGCCCGAAGACGTGCCAAACCTGACGCGCCAGATTCGCGGCAACAAGATGGGACGCGCCGCTGTCGAATGCGCCATCTGGGATTTGGAGGCTCGACGCCAAGGCGTGCCGCTATGGAAGCTGCTTGGCGGAACGCAGGAAACCATCAACTGTGGAGTCTCTTTGGGTTTGGAAGACAGCGATGCCGCGATGCTGGCCAAAGTCGAAAAAGAAGTCTCCGCCGGGTATCAGCGCATCAAAATCAAAATCAAACCTGGACGCGATGTGGAAATGATCCGCGCCCTAAGAAAAGAGTATCCGAACATCGTCATGTCCGTGGACGCCAACTCGGCTTACACGCTGGCTGACACCGATCTGCTGAAACAACTGGATGAATTCAATTTGCTGATGATCGAACAACCACTCAGCTACGACGACATCATTGACCACGCGACTTTGCAGCCGCAGCTCAAAACCGACATCTGCCTGGACGAATCCATTCTGAGCGTGGACGACGCGCGCAAAGCCTTGCAGCTTAAAGCCTGCCGCATTATCAACGTCAAACTCGGTCGCGTCAGTGGCCACACCGAAGCCCGCAAGATTCAAGCGTACTGCCACGAACGCAACATCCCCGTCTGGTGCGGAGGCATGCTGGAATCCGGCATTGGCCGCGCGCACAACATCCACATGTCCACGCTGCCCGGCTTTGTGCTGCCGGGCGACGTGTCTGCTTCCAAGCGTTACTGGACAGAAGACATCATCACTCCGCCCGTGGAAGTTTCGCCGCAAGGAACCATTCCTCGACCAACCGGCATCGGGCTGGGCTATGAAGTGAATGAAAAACGGATTCACGCCCTGACAGTAAGAAATGAAGTGGTCAAATAATTCAGATGGAGCCATTGAATGGTTTGGGAGCAATATGAGTCTCTCTGTTATAAAAGACCTTATGACGATAATTGCTAGCTCAGTTGCTGTGTATGTAGCTCTTCGCGGCCTTCATACTTGGAGAAGGCAACTGTTAGGTCAATCACAATATGATCTTAGCCGTAGACTGCTGGCAAAAACGCTAAAAGTCAGAGACTCAATACAAGCTGTTCGCAATCCGATGATGCATCTCTCGGTAAATGCCGGGGATAAAGCAAGCCAACTGGAATCAGAGAAGGCAGAATACTCAAGAAGATTGGCCGAACTTGATAAATCTTGGTCTGAATTACGGGTAGAAAGTTTAGAGGCAGAAGTGTTGTGGGGTAAGCAAATTTCAGACGTACTTAAGCCATTGACACATTGCCGGGCAGAGTTGATTTCGAATATTTGGCTACATTTCTGGATGGAAGGGGCTTATGCGCTCCCAAGCACTACGGTAGATAACAGCCCTGAACGGGTGGCCAAAAACGATGGTGTTATTTATTTCACTTCTGAAGATTCAGAGGCGGATGAATTTAGTGGGCAGCTAAAGAAAGCTGTAAACAGCATTGAGGACTACCTCCGACCAAAACTAAAAATTTAAGGATGATTTCTTAACAGTACGTGATTTTCAAAACTAACGATCTATTGAAGGCACAAATCCGACATATTGAGGTAATCACAATGAAAGCAATTTGGAATGGCGAAGTCATCGCCGAAAGCAATGAAACCGTCGTCGTTGAAGG
>CAYLJQ010000043.1:0-19803 GCA_964383955.1 uncultured Heliomicrobium sp.
TCTCGCTGTTCGTTGCCGGAGGCGTTACAGGCTTGGTGCTTGGCCAAACGGCACTCGACATCGTGTTTCACGACACGCATTTCGTCACCGGACACTTTCATCTGATTATGGGTGTCGCGGCGATCTTCGGAATCTTCGCGGCGACGTATTATTGGTTCCCAAAGATGTTTGCGCGAACGATGAACGAAACGCTTGGCAAGCTGCATTTCTGGCTGACGTTCGTTGGCGTGTACGCCATTTTCATTCCGTTTCACGTGCTGGGAATCGCGGGACATCCGCGCCGGTATGCCGATTCCACCGGCTATGAATTTCTGAAAGCGCTCGATCCGTTGCATGTGTTCATCACCATTGCGGCGTTTGCGACAGCGGCGGCGCAACTGATTTTTCTGATCAACTTTTTCTGGAGCCTGTTCAAAGGCAAACGCGCCAGCGATAACCCCTGGGAAGCGACGACGCTGGAATGGTCAACGCCTACGCCTGTGCCGCACGAAAACTTCGGCGAACAGTTGCCGGTCGTACATCGAATGCCGTACGAATACTCTGTGCCGGGAGCGGAGAAGGATTATTTGATGCAAGCTGAATGAAGGGTGAGGGACTGAGGGACAGAGAGAGTGATGCTTTTTCCGCTCCGTCTCTCGACCTCTCCGTCCCTTGATCGAAAAGATATGCCCGCGACTTTACCGACAACCAAGCAGGATGAACCGGCTTTCGATGCTGGCGGCAGAGGTTTTGATGATCTGCCGAGTTACAGTGGCGGCGATGACAATCGCCCGCCGGAGCCGGAGCGGCAGCCTCCGCCGGAAGGGTATCGCATTGGAGTTTGGTTGGTACTGGCCAGCGTGACGATGTTGTTTGCGGCGCTTGTCAGTGCTTACGTCGTCAATCGAGCGCACAGCATGCCGATTGAGATGCCCAGGGTTTTGTGGTTAAGCACGATCGTAATTCTTGCCAGCAGCCTGACGTTTGAAATCGCTCGGCGAGCGCTGAAGCGTCGTGCCGAGGGCAAATTTAAGTTTTGGATTGGCGTGACAACGGTGCTTGGATTGGGCTTTCTGGTGTTGCAATTGATGGCCTGGGGCCAGCTCAAAGCCGCTGGGTTTTACATTAACAAAAACCTTCACAGCGGATATTCCTATCTGTTTACAGGCTTGCACGGAGTGCATTTGATCGGCGGACTGGCGGCGCTGGCTTTTGTGACGCTGCGAAATCAGGCCAAGTGGACGACCGTGCGAAAACGAGTTGCCATAGATGTAACAGCCTTGTACTGGCACTTTCTGGACGGGCTGTGGATTGTCCTGTTCGTGATGCTTTTCTTCTGGAAATGAGTTTCGATTATGCCGCTTGCTGACGCGCGCGGTACTGATAGTTACGATGAACCAAACATTGACGACAAATTGGAACGGCGGCGTTTCGCCTTATGGCATCGGCCACAGAAAACTTGGAATGTGGCTGTTTATCCTTTCCGATTCGCTGACCTTTGGCGCGCTGCTGATGAGTTACGGCTACGTTCGCGTCGCCAGCGAAGCCTGGGCAAAGCCGTTCACCTTTTCGCCGAGCATCATTTTTTCGACGGTCATGACGTTTTGCTTGCTGACCAGCAGCTTGACGATGGTCATGGCGGTTGCGGCTTCGTCGCGCGGCGACCGGGCCAAAATGGTCAAATGGATTTTGGCAACGATGGTTGCCGGACTGGCATTCGTCGTACTGCATGCGATTGAGTGGAATCATTTGATTGCTGAAGGTTTGCGGCCTTTCAGCGTTCCGGCGGAATGGGGAGAAAACCTTTCGCCGATGTTTGGCGCGACTTTCTTTGCCATCACGGGCCTGCACATGCTGCACGTGCTTTCGGGAGTGATTTACCTGGGCGTGACGGCAGCCAGGAAAAAAGCCACGCACGAAGATGTGGAAATCAGCGGTTTGTACTGGCACTTCGTTGACCTGGTTTGGATGTTTGTCTTTCCGCTGATCTATTTGCTTTCGATCAAATATTGAGTCTGGTAGCGCAGGCATCTCCGCCTGCATCTGAGATTATGGAATCTGAAAACGTAACGACACGAACGTATTCGATGGTCTGGTTGTGGCTGGTTGTGCTGACGGGCGTCGAAGTCTTTCTTGGCTACATCCACGTGCCGCTGGCAATGTTGCTGGTCACGGTGATGGGACTGTCGGTCATCAAAGCCGTTCTGATTATGGCGTACTTCATGCACCTGAAGTTCGAACGGATGAGCCTGATTCTGACCATCGTGCCTGCGATGGTGATTTGCATCTTGCTGCTTCTGGCGTTCTTTCCAGACGGATTCCGCGCCTTTGACTTAAAGGCGTTCAAATGAAATGGCTGCTAATGGACTGGTATGGAGAATACGGAACAAACGGAAATAACAGAACAGACAGAAGCTTTGATTGATCTTTTTCCGTTTATTCAGTGATTTCCGTTTGTTCCGTTACGGGTTAATTCCCGATGTTGATTTGCGCGAAGTTCGAGACGAAGCCCGCCGACGACACAATAATCGCCACCGTTCCCACGCCTCGCAAAGATTCCGGCAAGCGCACGTTGATTTGATCCACGCCCGGCAAGCTGGAATGCGCGCCGGAATATGTCACCTGGCAAAGCTGCCCGCCAACTCTGACTTCCAATCCCGCCTGATTTCTGAGTCCCGTTCCATACAGAACCAGATAATTTGGCTGCCCGCCATTGGTGACACTGATTGGCATGGCGACTTTGTTGGCATCGTAAATCCGTTGATAGCTTCGCCCGTCTGACGTCACTTGCGCCGCTGCTACTCCGCTGCCGTTGGTGGTTGCAGTGAAAATCGCCGGATTCGGGCCTGTCAACGCGCTGCCTTCAGTTCGTTCGCCACTTGAACCGATGACGACGACAGAAACGGCTCCGGCGTTAACCTGCGGCATCAGAAAGTTGATTTGTCCTGGCGAAACATAAAACAGTTCCACTGGCGCGTCGTTCACGAAAACCTGCGTGCCGGAAAGATTGTTAGGAAGTGGCACGCTGCCCGCCGCCGCAGTCACTGAGGTCAACGACTGCCCTGGATTCGCAAAAATCGTGGCAATGGAATTGGGTGCTACTGGCGAATTGAATGAAGCCGAGTTGACCATATTGATCAAATTGCCGCCACCGGTGCACATATCGCAAGGTTTGGTGTGCGGAGGATTGCCGCTTGTCACAACCTGGCAAGTCGCGCCGGATTTCATCACTTGTTTGATTGTGTAGGTGGCTCCAAAACCGCAACCAACCGGTTCGGAAAAGGTGATGGCGCTGCCCGCAACCTGACCGACTTTTGTGCCGCCGCGATAAATTTCATAACGATCAATCAGCGAAATCGGATCGCGGTTCAGCCAACGTAAATTGATATTCGAACACGATGACGGATAACCTTGAAACAGCGGCGCAGTGCAGGTGGATTGCGCCGCCGCAGGCACAATCAGAGATTTTGATTGCAGTGGAAATAAAACGAGAAACAACACGAACGACACCAAGAAAGACACAATTGCCTGTGCTTTGGACATACTTTCTCCTAGCAGCCACGGTTGAAGGCAAAGTTAGACGCATCGTCTAGGCACACTTCGACCTTCATCGCCGGGCAGCGAATTTTTAGCGTTTGGCCAGGGACCAGAATTGGAAATAAGGGGCGAAAGAACGAATAGGATGCGAACGGGATGCGAGAAGGGGAAGTTTGATCGGGGCTGGAACTTTACAGGGCAAGCAAAAGTTCCGGGTGAGACGACAATGAATTCAGCGGGCGCAGTCTAAATGATTTAGAGAATTTGATTCAATTGGAAAAGATTACACGGTCAGACCATTTGTAAGTTCCAGTAAAAAACCGCTTTGGCCAATTTTACGATCCGCCAATTCTGATGCTACTGTTGCCCACATTCTGCGCAACGAATCAGGTAGCATTCAACGAAAGATGAATTATTCAATCGTAGTCCCATTTCACAACGAAGAGGAAAACCTGCCGGAGCTTTATCGCCGCCTGACACAGGTGATGGAACAGCTTGGCGAGGATTATGAATTGGTGTTTGTGGATGATGGCAGCAGCGACCGCACGCATCAACTTTTGCGGGATATTTGCCAGCTTGACCCGCGCGTGGTCGGCGTGCGGTTGCGGCGAAACTTTGGGCAGACACCGGCATTAGCTGCCGGATTCGACCGTGCGTTGGGGGAAATCGTCATTGCGATGGATGGCGATTTGCAGCATCAGCCCGAAGACATCCCGCGCTATATTCGCAAACTGGATGAAGGCTTCGACATTGTCAGCGGGTGGCGGCAAAACCGGCAGGACGGATTTCTGCGGACGTTTCCTTCGCGTATTGCCAACCGAATGATGGCCAAGGCTTCGGGCGTGGCGATTCATGATTTCGGCACAACCTTCAAAGCCTATCGCCGCGAAGTGCTGGAACGCATTCCGATTTACGGCCAGATGCACCGCTTCATTCCGGCTATGGCCAGCATGGAAGGCGCGCAGGTGGCCGAAGTTCCCATTGAAGACAAACCTCGCCTGAGCGGCAAATCGCATTACGGCATTTCGCGGACGTTTCGCGTGATGTTCGACATTTTGACAATTCGCTTTATCGTCCGTTACCTGTCGCGACCGCTGCACTTTTTTGGCAGCATCGGAGCCGTGATGATCGCAATTTCCGGGATATTGGCCGGTTGGTTACTGTTCAAAAAACTGATCTGGCGCGAAGACATTTTCATTGAAAACGGTCCGATGCTGATTTTTGCAGCGGTGACGTTTTTGGGCGGGTTGCAGTTTCTGGGATTCGGCTTGCTCGGTGATTTGCTGGCCCGGCTGTATTACGCGCCAGAGCGGCGAGACATTTACAACGTGGCAAAAATTTATCGAAGCGAATTACCCAAGAACATGTTGGAAGATTGACGCGCTGAACACAGAATCATTTCTTTACGCCCGCGGCCCAGTTCACCACTGCTGTCAACGGAGTGTTTGTCTCAGCATCCACAATCGCATTTAGTAAAAAGTGCCGCCCGTCACGGCTCACCGAATAATACGGTTGATCTGGCAGGCCGCCGGAGCGGAATTCAAAGAGCGCCACGGGCGCGCTTGCTACAAGACTCGTTTGTCCTGTTATCGCCACGGCCATCAACTTGTCGTCCGGGGAGCGGTAGTACAATTCTTTGCCGTCCCCACGCCAGTAAGGCCAGACTCCACCGCCGGTTGAAATTCGCTTCTTACCGCCTCCGCCAGGAAAGCTCTGTGCGTAGATCTCATACCGGCCTGATTCGTCCGAATGATAAGCCAGCCAGTGGCCATCTGGAGAGAGGACTCCTCCGCTCTCATTGGCCGCCGACTGCAACAAGGGAAAAGGATTTTCCTTGTCGAACAAGGGCAAGGCCCAGATGTCAAACTGCGTCTTTGGGTCAGATTGGCGGTAGATGATATAGCGCCCGTCCCGCGACCAGTCGGTAGGAGCTTTGTTGAAATTGGACTGCAGCAAAGAGGTTTCCTGCCCCGTACGATTGACGGCCTTTTCATAAAGTTGGTAATACTCGCCCCGGTTGGCAGCCCAGACGATGCGGCCGGCATCAGGCGACCAGACGGGGAAACTCTCGTTCTCCGGATCAAAGGTAAAGCGCACCGTATTACCGCCAGTCACATCTGACAGCCAAAGGTCGAAATTGTTCGTTGGCAAGTCGTAGTTGGTTGCCACGAAATGTTTGCCATTTGGCGCAAGCCTTGCCACGCGCATATCGTCAAATTGTTTCAACGTGTTGATGGTTTTACCGGTGCGGTCAACCCAGAGCGCTTGCTTCTGCTGCCGATTGGGTTCCGGATCAAAGACCAACTCGCCATTATCAGAGGCCGAAAAATTCCTGTAGACGCTGTTTACGATGGTTGCAACCTGGCTGGTTACCGTAAAAGGCTCGCCGTCAAGGCGGAGCGCTTTGGCGTCAAAGGGTTGGGCCATCAAGGCTTTTTCGTGGCCGAACACCAGAAACCCGTCGTCCTTCCTGCCTGTGCCTGAAGCGACATAGATGGCGTTCGAGTAATCACCAAGTAGCCGTTGACGCGTTCCACCATCAAGCGAGCCGAGGTAGATGCCTCGTACTTCCTTGTCATTGCTGGCCACGGAATAAAGAAAATGGTGGCCGTCCGGCAAGAAGCTGGGAAAGCGCAAAACCAATTCCTGACGCTTCAGATCGTTTTGCAGCACTTGCGTGATAACACCGCCTGTCGCCGATACGCGCATTAACTCTCCACCGTCCAAAGTGGCAAACAGGATCACGCCTGCGCGATTCCAGGACCCGCCATTTCCTTCAGGAACGTCACAGATCGTGACCGGAAGGCCGCCAGGGACATCAATCTTTTTCAACTTATCAGACGTGAAAAAACCGATGAACCGGCTGTCCGGCGACCAGAACGGGTGTTTCGCGCCTTCGGAGCCTCCCAGCGCCCTGGCTTCTCCAGTGGCCAGCGCAAGTGCCCAGAGTTGTCTTGTACTTCCTGTTTCCGCGGTAAACGCCAGCCAGGCTCCGTCCGGCGAAACGGCAATGTGGCGGAATTTCATTTTTTCCGGCAACACCAGCGAAAGCTTCAATGGGCGCGCGTTGGGCACCGCCGGACGCGTTAAATAGACCCACGCAAGACCCGCCGTCATCAACGCCAACAGCGCAGTTGCAGTGATCCACCATTTCTCGCGCCCAAACCGATGCGGTAAGGCGATAACGGTTTTCTGCGCTGACGAAGCCGTCTCCTCCTTCAACCGCGCACCTGAAGGCGTCAACAAGGCTTCCAGCGCAAAGCCGAGATCACTGGCGGTTTGAAACCGTCGCGCGGGCTGCTTTTCCAGGCAGCGATTGACGATGCGTTCAAGCTGCGGCGGAATTTGGGGATTGGCTGCCGAAATTTCTGGCGGCTCCTCTTTGACAATTGCCGCCATTGTTTCGGCTGACGATTCGCCCTGAAATGCTCGCCGCCCGGTGAGCATTTCGTAAAGGATCACCCCGAAACTGAAAATATCCGATCGGTGATCGGCTTCCTGACCGCGCACCTGTTCCGGCGACATATATCCGACCGTCCCCATCACTGTTCCCGGCTGGGTGAGATGGGGAGATGAAGAGATGGAGGGTTGGGAGAACGATGAGACGGGGCGATCAGGAGATGGAAGCTCATCATCTCCCTGTCTCCCCGCCCCCCCATTTCCCCGTCGCTCAGTCAGCTTGGCCAGCCCGAAATCCAGAATCTTCACCAGCACGTCTTTGGTCACGAACAGGTTTTCCGGCTTCAGGTCGCGATGGACCACGCCTTTTTCGTGCGCGGCGGCCAGGCCTGCGGCAATTTGTCGAGCGTACTCAAGCACCTTGCGCAATGGCAGCGGACCATCTTTCAGTTGTTTGCGCAGTTCTTCGCCTTCCAGCAATTCGGCGACGATGAAGGGCGCTCCCCCTACCTCTGTGGAAGCCGTGCCGATGTCATACACCGTCAGAATATTCGGATGATTGAGCGCTGAGGTGGTAAGCGCCTCCTGCTGAAAGCGGAGCAGCCGTTCCTGATAGTGTGTGAAGGCCTGTGGCAACAGCTTGAGAGCCACTTTTCGTCTCAGTCGGGTGTCTTGAGCCAGATAAACCTCTCCCATCCCGCCTGCGCCAAGCAGGGATAGAACCTGATAGTGACTGACGCTGTGTCCAATCAGCGATGGGGTCAGTGAAAGATTTTGCTGCTGTGCGACCAACTCGGCCACAGCAGTTGCTTTCCCGGCGATAAAGCCGTTCGCCTGTTCGTGTGCCCGCAGCAGCGATTCGACTTCGCGGCGCAATTCGTCTTCGCCCGCGCATTCGGCTGCCAGGAAATCCGCGCGCGCTTCCGGCGCAAGCTCCGATGCGGCATGGTAAAGCTCGCCAACTTGCCTGTACTGTTCAGGCGTCATTGCGTTGACCCCTTCCGGTTCAATTCCCGAAATAACCATGCTTCGGCCAGACTCCAATCCCGCCGCACGGTGCCGACCGAAACATTGAGCGCTTCCGCCGCCTCCTCATGGCTTAACCCTGCGAAAAAACGCAGTTCCACTACCCGCGCCTGGCGCGGGTCCAATTTTTCCAGCGTCTGCAAGGCGTCGTCCAGCGCGATCAGATCAGCGCTTCTTTCCTGTGCCATATTGGCTGCTTCGGACAACGAAACCTGTATGCCCTCGCGGCCACCGCGTTTCTCTCGCTGCTGGGCGCGTGCATATTCCATCAGAGTGCGCCGCATGATCTGTGCTGCCAGCCCGAAGAAATGGGCACGGTTCTGCCAGGCAACATTCTGCCAGTCAATCAGCCGCAGCCACGCCTCGTTGACCAGTGCCGTCGGTTGCAGCACGTGGCCCTGCCGTTCGCCCGCCATGTAGCGTTTGGCCAACCGGCGCAGTTCCTGGTTGATCAGCGGAGACAGGACTTCCAAGGCCGCCTGGTCGCCATGATTCCAGGCGACGAGCAGTTGGGTGATTTCATGGGTTGAGGAATTCCCCATAACTACTCCGAATTGAATATAAGAAAATCTGGGATGGGTATGTGGGATGCGCAAAGTTACCACAGCGGCGCGATTCCCTCCAATGCGCCAGGCACGCTGTTGTGAGCCAACAATTCAGCCAGGGCTGACGATTTTTCAGATTCGTCATTTTTTCTGGACGGTTTTCATCAAGCTGTCGGATGGGCGAAAGCTCGTATCTTTCTCACCCAATGAGATTTCGCTCTTCTTCCGGTTTCCACTCGGTTCCCGGCGTAAAAATTTTTCTCCCTGTTAGCACTTTTGCCCGCAAACGTCACCTTTATCAGTAAGAGAGGAAATGGTCACGCGCACAAGTGCTGGCTGATCGTGGCCTGAGGTTGTTGAGTGCGCGCTTACAGTAATTAACCAACAGTATGTCAACCGCCCAAGAGGGCCATAGGTGTAACTATGAGAAATCTGAGTCGCAAGAATCGCAACCGTGCCTTGTTCGGCGTCAAGTTGAGCCTGTTGCTGACGCTGCTGGTTTGTCTGGGTTTAATTACGCCGGCGTTTCCGCAATTTCCGCGCAAGGTGCGGACCGTCGCGGCCAAACTGGTGGCCAAGTTGCCATTTCGCCGCAAGGCGCCAAAAACAAAGCCAGTCATCGCCCAGCGTCCCAATTACGCCAACCTCTCTGAGAAGGAACAACTCGACAAGCCAGATGAGGCGGCAGAGTTTTTTCGGCTCAAACGGCTGCCTGAAGGTGAAACGGAAATCCCGGTTGAAAAATATCTTGCCGCGCGCGAGCAGATGAACGAGATGCCGCAGTATGCAACGGCGGAAAATCGCTTTCTGCCATCGCGCAATGAATTGAAGCTTCAACAGGAGCGAGAGGCTGAACAAGTTGACACCCCGAATGCGCTCGGTGCCTGGACCTCGCTCGGTCCCGGCAATGTCGGCGGGCGCACGCGGACGCTTATCGTTCACCCGACCATGCCCACGACGATGTATGCGGCGGGCGTCGCGGGCGGCGTCTGGAAAACGACCAACAGCGGATCATTGTGGACACCGTTGACCGATTTGATTGCCAACCTGGCGGTCGGCACGCTGGCGATGGATCCGAGTAACCCGAATGTGCTCTACGCCGGGACTGGTGAAGGCTGGGGAAATGGCGATGGTGTCAGGGGTGCGGGTATCTTCAAGAGCACTGACGGAGGCACGAACTGGACGCGGCTTACCAACACAAATAACACCAACTTTTATTACGTCAACAAAGTCGTCGTCAGCCCTGTGAGCGGTCAGCGGGTGTATGCCGCGACTTCCACAGGAATCTGGCGTTCAATTGACGGCGGGGCGAATTGGACGCAAGTGCTCACCCAGCCGACCTGTGATGATCTGGTGGCGCGAACCGGTGGGGGAACGGATTATCTCTTCGCCGCCTGCCGCCCAGGGAATCAAGGAACTATCTACCGCAACACGGATGCGTCCGGCGCGGGCGCTTGGACTTCGGTCTATACGGAAGCCGGCATGGCGCGCACCTCGCTGGCGCTTGCGCCATCGAATCAAAGTACGATCTATGCGCTGTCGGCCAGCAGCCTGGACGGGCCGGGGAATAACTATTTTCGCGGATTGCATGCCGTTTTTCGCTCGACAAGTAGTGGCGATACCGGCACGTGGACGGCGCGGGTGCGCAACACCGATCCTGTCAGGCTCAACACACTACTATTGACCTATCCCCAGGGCGCGACCTTCCAGCAGTGTGGTTTCGGGACCGACTTCTTCAGCAATCTGGGCCATTATGCCAACGTGATCGCCGTGGACCCGCTGGACCCGAATCGCGTTTGGACCGGTGGTGTTTCACTCTTCCGCTCCGACGATGGCGGGGCAAACTGGGGAATAGCGTCCTGCTATCCTCACCCGGATGTGCATGCGATTGTCTTTCACCCGCAATTCAACGGAACCAGCAACAAGACGATGTTCATCGGCAACGATGGCGGGATTGAAAAAACCGATGACGCCCGCGCTTTGGTCAAGACAAATCCCTGCGACAACACTTGCGACAGCTTTGCCACTTTCACTGACCTTAACAACAGCTACGGCGTGACGCAGTTCTATCACGGCTTGCCTTATCCGGACGGCGCCACCTACTTCGGCGGAACGCAGGACAACGGCACGCCGCGCGGCTCTGACAGCGGTGGTGCCAACAACTGGAAGTTCATCCTTGGCGGCGACGGTGGCTATGTGGCGGTTGATCCGACCAACACCAGTGTGCTTTACGCGGAAACCACTTTCCTCTCAATCCAGAAGACAACCACTGGGAATAACGTCTCTCCGACCTGGGTGCCAGCGACCACAGGCATCACAGATTCCTCGTTTCTGTTTCTGTTTATCAACCCCTTCATTATGGACCCGAACAACGCGCAGCGGCTCTGGACGGGCAGCGGGAAACTCTGGCGAACCGACAACGGAGCTGGAAACTGGATTCAGGCGAGCGCGGCACTAACAGGCACAGTGAGCGCGATTGCGGTTGCCCCAACCGACTCTAACTACGTGCTGGCGGGGACAACATCCGGCAACATCCACCGGACTACCGTCGGCACTTCAGCCGTATCCAGCACGGTCTGGCCCAACGTCCAGCCGCGAACGGGCTTCGTCTCCGGCGTCACCTTCGATCCGGCAAATAAGAACATTGCCTATGCCTCCTATTCCACCTTCGGCGGCACGCACGTCTGGAAAAGCACGAATGCAGGCGCGACTTGGACTGGGCTTGATGGAACAGCGCCGAATAACATCCCGGACATTCCGGTGCATTGCGTCGCGGTGGACCCCACGGACTCCAGCCGCCTTTATGTCGGCACCGATCTCGGCGTTTTTTCCTCGGTGGATGGCGGAGCGAATTGGGCGGTAGAAAACACCGGTTTTGCCAACGTCATCACCGAGTCTTTGTCGGTCAATAGCGGCCCGACAAAGTATCTTTTTGCCTTTACGCATGGGCGCGGAGTCTTTCGCGTGCCAATAGGCGCGCCGCCTAATACCGCCCCAAGCTTTACGCCCGCCGTCACGCTCAGCCGACAACAAGGCAGCCCGGCAGGCGCGGCAGTGCAAGTCGGCACGGTCGCGGATGCCCAAACACCGGCAGGCAATCTGACCGTCACCCAAATCGCAGGCGGAACGGCGACTGGGATTACAGTTACCGGGATTACCAATTCCAGCGGAACCATTTCAGCGGTCATTACTGCATCCTGCACAGCGATAGCGGGAACCGTGCGCTTCCAGGTGTCGGACGGCAGTCTGACTGGCACTGGCGATTTGACCGTCAACGTGACTGCGAACTCTGCACCGACGCTGATGTATGGGGCAGCTTCGGCAGGTGCAGGCGGTTCAACAATCAACTCTCCGGCGACCGCCACCGACAACGGTTCCATCACCGGTTACGCAGTGCAATCCCAGGGAACATTCACTGGAACAATCACGGTCAATTCGTCGGGCCTGGTTTCCATCAGCAATGCGGCTCCGGTGGGCAGCCACACCATCACGATTCGCGCGACTGACAATTGCGGGGCGACGAAAGACGCCAGCTTCACGCTGACGGTCAGCAATGGCGGCGGGGGCGGCTTGCAGTTCTATCCACTGGCGCATCCCATTCGCTTGTTGGACACGCGATCCGGGCAGCCGGGGTGCGATGCGCCAGGAGCGATGATTTCCGGCGGGATTCCGCGAACGCAGACGGCTGCTGGCAGGACGTGTGATGGATTGACGATTCCCGCCAATGCCAAAGCATTGACGGGCAACATCACGACTGTGGAATCCGGCGGAGGCTTTCTGACGCTCTATCCCAGCGATGTAACGCGCCCACTGGTTGCCAATTCCAACTTTGCCGCCAATCAAGTGCTCAACAACGTCTTCACGGTCGGGCTGGGAGCGGGCAACGGAGCCTTCAACATTTACGTCACCACCAATACCAACGTTGTCATAGACATCACCGGTTATTACGCGCCGCCTTCAGGGAGCGGCTTATACTTCCATCCACTTCCAAAACCGGTACGCTTGCTGGATACGCGAACAGGCCAGACAGCTTGTTTCACGCCAGGCGCAATGCTTGCAGCGGGTTCGACCACGACGCAGCTTGGCACAACAACGTGCGATGGCGTGTTGATTCCTGCCGGAGCATTGGCGCTGGTCGGCAACGCAACAACCGTTGGGCCGCAAGCCAATGGTTTCCTGACGCTGTTTCCTGCGGACGCGACGCGGCCATTGGCTGCAAGCTCGAATTACCAGACCGGGATCAACATGAACGCGCCCTTTACCGTAGGCCTTTCGCCGAGCGGCCAGTTCAACATTTACACGGCGTCAGCGACGAATCTGGTGGTGGATGTGCTGGGCTATTACAGCACGCAATTGAATGACGCGAACGGCCAGGGCTTGCTGTTCAACTCTCTGCCAACGCCTGTGCGCCTGCTTGACACCCGAACAGGACAAACAGGCTGCTTCACGCCGGGAGCGCAAATGGTCGGAGGCACGACCTACTTACAATCGGCAACCGGAGTCTGCACCGGCATTCCGGCGACTGCCAAAGCCGTTGTCGGCAACGCAACCACGATCAACGTCGCAGCCAACGGCTTCCTGACTTTCTGGCCTAGCGACGCGGCTCAACCGAATGTCGCAACGTCAAACTACCGAAGCGGCCAAATCTTCAACCGCCACTTCACCGTAGGGCTGGGAAGCGACGGAGCTTTCAAACGCTTCGCCGCCACCACAACCGATCTCATCGTGGATATCTCCGGATACTTCGCGCCGTAATTCCAGCGCTGGCCTTTCTTCACGCAAAACGCGGCGGCAAAGATCGCATCTTCGCCGCCGCGTTTTTTTGATTTATCGCTAAAGCGAAGCAAGCCTGCGACGACGATTTCATCTCTACCTGCGCCTCTAATTCAGTAAAAAATATTTTCCACTCGTTAGCATTTTTGCCCGCAAACGTCACCTTAATCCATGAGGGCGGAAAACAACCCAGAACCTGCCGGTCATCCGCGAACTGATCGGTCACCCTCACAACCAGGATTGATCTGGCGTTAGCTAGAGGCTGACGGGTGGCGCTGGTGTGCCCACTCCTACTGCTAACGCCCCGTTTCCACTCGAACACATCGCAAGCCGAAACCATAAAGGAGAATTGCAATGAACAAACAATTTCGCTTGGCAGGGTTGATCATCGTTCTGGGTCTTGTTCTGGGACTTGGGGATTGGCAGCGGCAAGGCTGGGCTGCTGGGCAGACAGGGCTGAAGCAGGTCAGTCACAAACTGAGAAAACTGTTTTCCCCTGCGGCTGCCAGCGAGGCGCTTCGCCCGGCCACACGTCTTACCGCCGCACCGGTTCCGGCAGCGCCGATGGCCACCATCACGGTGACCAGTCTGGCGGATGGTGTGGCCAATGCGGCGAATTGTCCTCATGCGACGAACTGCCGCCTGCGCGATGCGATTGCGGATGCCGCGTCGGGCGATACGATCAACTTTTCCGTCACCGGTACGATCACGCTTAACAGCGGGCAACTCAGCATCAGCAAGAACCTGACCATTGATGGGCCGGGGGCAAATTTGCTGACGATTTCGGGGAATGCAACGAGCCGCGTTTTCAACATCGGCAACTTCACGGTCGCGTTTGATGGATTGACCATCGCGAACGGTAGGACGGGAGGCGGTGAGCCCGGCGCTGGCATTCTCAACGGGGGGAACCTGGCCCTTACCAGCAGTGCGATCTCCGGCAACGTGGCGACGACCAATCTCGCTGGCGGTATTTACAATCTCAATGGCACCTTGACCATTACCAACAGCACGATCTCTGGCAATGCAGCCACGGGCAATTCCAGCGGCGGGATTGACAACAGCAACGGCACAGTGACCATTACCAACAGCACAATCTCTGGCAATTCGGCTGCCAATTTGGGCGGTGGGATTGGCACTAGCGGAGGGACACTGACCCTCGTCAACAGCACGATCTCTGACAATTCAAGCAGCAGTGGCGGTAGGGGGATTCACATCTTCAGCACGACAGTGAATATCAGGAACAGCCTGATTGCGGGGAACACAGGTTCCGGTTCCGCCTCGGACGTTAGCGGTACGCTCACTTCGCTGGGCAACAACCTGATCGGTAATAACCTCGGCGCGACCATTACGCCGACAACCGGCGATCTGATCGGCACTCCGGCTGCGCCAATCAATCCGCTGCTTGCTCCTTTGGGGAACTATGGCGGGACAACGCAGACCCACGCGCTGTTGCCGGGTAGCCCGGCGCTCAATGCAGGGAACAACTGTGTGCTGACCAATTCCTGCGCCAACAACAATATCGGTTTCAACCTGACCACCGATCAGCGCGGCGCGGGCTTCAACCGCCAGGTGGGCACTGCCGTGGACATCGGCGCGCACGAGTCAGGCATTGTCACGGTGACCAGTCTGGCGGATGGGGCAGCCAATGCGGCGAATTGTCCCCATGCAACGAACTGCCGTTTGCGCGATGCGATTGCGAAAGCGGCGTCGGGCGACATGATCAATTTTTCCATCACAGGCACAATCGCGCTGACCAGCGGCGAACTGTCTATCAGCAAGCACTTGGCCATTGATGGGCCGGGGGCAAATTTGCTGACGATTTCGGGGAATGACGCGAGCCGCGTTTTGAACATCGGCAACTTCACGGTCGCACTTGATGGATTGACTATCGCGAACGGTAGGACGGGGAGCGGAGCACCCGGCGCTGGCATTAGCAACCAGGGAAACTTAACCATTACCAGCAGTGCGGTCACTGGCAACGTGGCGACGACCAATTTAGCTGGCGGTATTTACCATCAAAATGGCACCTTAGCTATTATCAACAGCACCATCTTTGGCAATTCAGCCACAGCCAATTCATCCGGCGGGATTTTTAACGGCGGCGGCACCGTGACTATTATCAACAGTACAATTTCTGGAAATTCGGCTGCCAATTTGGGTGGTGGGATTGGCACTAACGTGGGAGCACTGACCCTTATCAACAGCACGATTTCTGATAATTCCAGTGGCAGCGGCGGTAACGGGATTAACATCATCAGTACCACAGTAAATATCAGGAATAGCCTGATTGCGGAGAACATAGGTTCCGCTTCCGGGCCGGATGTTTTTGGTGCACTTACATCGCTAGGCTACAACCTGATCGGTAATAATTCTGGCGCAACCATTACGCCGACGACCGGCGATCTGATCGGCACTCCGGCTTCGCCAATCAACCCGCTGCTTGCTCCGTTAGGCAATTATGGCGGGCCAACGCAGACCCACGCGTTGCTGCCGGGCAGTCCAGCGCTCAATGCTGGTAACAACTGCGTGCTGACCAATTCCTGCGCCAGCAACAATCTTGGCTACAATCTGACGACCGACCAGCGCGGCGCGGGCTTCAACCGCCAAGTGGGAAGTGCCGTAGACATCGGCGCATTTGAATCGCGCGGCTTCACGCTGGCCATCTTGAGCGGCAACAACCAATCCGCAGGTGTCAGCTCTGCGTTTGCCAATCCGCTGAGGGTAACAGTGACAGCCACCGGCGCAGGCGAACCGGTTACTGGCGGCAAGGCCACCTTCACACCGCCCGGCAGTGGCGCCAGCGCTGGCATTGCGGGCAACCCAGCAACCATCAGCGGAACCACTGCAACATCAGGAACCGTAACCGCCAATGCCATTATCGGCGGGCCTTACAACGTTGCTGCCAGTGCGACTGGCGCGACTTCCATCAATTTTTCCCTGACTAACACCAACGTTCCGCCGACCATTACCGCCGCAGCGGCGCTGTCACGGCAGCGCGGGTCAGCAGGAACGGTCAGCACCATTGCTACGGTCAATGACGGCCAGACTCCTGTGGGAAGTTTGGTCGTGACGGCAACAACAGTTCCGGCGGGAATCACGGTGACTTCGATTACCAACACGGCGGGAACGATTACAGCGAACATCGCGGCAAGCTGCACGGCAACCATCGGAGCGAATATTGTTGTCCTGACCGTAACCGATGGAAACTCAGGAACCGCGACCGCCAACCTGACGGTCAATGTCACGGCAAATACTGCGCCAACGCTGAGCTATGCGGCGGCGGCGGTGAACGCCGGAAGCACAACGACCAATAGTCCGGCTTCGGCCACCGATAACGGCAGCATCAGTTCGTTTGCCGTTCAAAGTCAGGGAACCTATACCGGCACTATTTCGGTCAACGCTTCCGGCGTTGTTTCAATCAGCAATGCGGCTCCCGTCGGCAGTCACACCATCACGATCCGAGCCACCGATAATTGCGGCTCCACCACGAACGCGACATTCACGCTGACTGTCAACAATACGCCGCCGACCATTACTGCCGCAGCGGCATTAACACGACAACGCGGTTCGGCAGGAACGGTCAACACGATTGCAACGGTCAATGACGGACAAACGCCTGTGGGAAGCCTGGTCGTGACGGCAACGACAGTTCCGGCGGGAATCGCGGTGACTTCAATCACCAACACGGCGGGAACGATCACGGCAAATGTTTCAGCCGGATGCGCGGCAACCATCGGAGCGAACACGGTTGTTCTAACGGTCACGGATTCCAACAGCGGTACGGCGACTGCGAATTTAATCGTCAACGTCAGTGCTAACGCGGCACCCAGTCTGGCGTATCCCGCTTCCAGCATTGCGCTCGGCGGTTCAACAACCGTTAGTTCGACGACGGCGACGGACAACGGTTCGATCACGGGCTACAGCATCGTCAGCGTCACGCCCGCGATGACGGTTGCGCCAACCGTTAATTCCTCCGGCGTCGTTTCGATCACCAATGCTGGGCCTTTTGGCAGCCACACAATTGTCGTCAGAGCGACTGATAATTGCTCTGTGACGGCCGATGCCAGCTTCACGCTCAGCGTCGGTTGCGGCACCATCGCGCTCAATCCAACGTTGCTGGTTAATGGCCTGACGTTCGTTTCGTATGCCGCGACGTTGTCTGCGACCGGAGGCAGCGGTTCTTACATCTTCTCGCTACAATCGGGAACGCTGCCAGCAGGCTTGAACCTGAACGGAAATATGATCACCGGCACGCCGACGATGGCGGGCGCTTCCACATTCACGATCCGCGCCACAGATGACAACGCTTGTTTCGGCGAACGGACTTACACGGTCAACATCGGCAGCACAGGCTTGATGTATTACCCGCTTGCTCGTCCGGTGCGTTTGCTGGATACGCGGCCCGGAGCCAGCTCCAACGCTTGTTTCCAGCCCAATGCCCCGATTGCGGGCGGCACTTCGCGCTTGCAACCAGCGCGAGGCACTTGCGAAGGCATCACCATTCCGTCCAACGCCACGACCATCACCGGTCACGCCACGACGGTGCAATCCGGCGGAGGCCTCCTGACGCTTTATCCCAGCGATGCGCCGCAGCCGAACGTTACCAACTCCAACTATCTGGCGAATGAAATCCTGAACAACGCCTTCACCGTGGGCCTGGGCGCGAGCGACGGTGCATTCAAGATCTTCGTCAGTTCAAACACCGATCTGGTCGTAGACGTGACCGGCTATTACGCGCCGCCATCAGCCGGAGGCTTGTACTTCCATCCGCTGCCGAAACCAATTCGGTTGCTGGAAACTCGCCAAGGTTTCACCGGTTGTCAGGCGACAGGAGCTCCGCTGCAAGGTTCGACCACGCGGACGCAGACCGGCGTCTTAACCTGCGACGGCGTAACGATTCCGACAGGCGCGCAAGCCCTGGTCGGCAATGCGACGACGACCAACTCGGCGGGCAGCGGCTACTTGACGCTGTACCCGGCGGACGCGGCGCAGCCCTTCGCTTCAAGCTCGAACTTCGCGGCGGGCGTCAATCGCAACGCTCCTTTCACCGTCGGCCTTTCCCTCAACGGCGAGTTCAAAATCTACACGGCGCAGACGACGGATCTGGTGATTGACGTGATAGGCTATTTCAGCACCCAGGCGAGCGATGCAAACGGGCAAGGACTGCTCTTCAACTCGCTCGGGTCGCCGCTGCGGTTGCTGGACACAAGAGCCGGTCAAACGGCTTGCTACACGCCCGATGCACCGATGACCGGAGGCACGGTCTACACCCAAAACACGCAGATCGCCTGCACGAACCTGACGCCCACTGCGAGAGGGCTGGTCGGCAATGTCTCGGCCCTCAACGTGACTAGCAACGGTTACTTGACGTTCTGGCCGAGCAACGCGACACAACCAACCGTGGCGACTTCGAACTACCAGACGGGCAGAACCTTCAACCGCCACTTCACCGTCGGCCTTGGCACAGACGCCGCCTTCAAACGCTTCGCCGCCACAACAACCGACATCATCGTGGATATTTCTGGCTTCTTCGCGCCGTAACCCCAAGGTTGGCATCCCCCTCTGCAAAGTGAGGTGGCAAAGAACGTATCTTTGCCACCTCGCAGTTCTTTTGGTTGATCACGAAAGGACAGGATTGATCCCCGCGCCGGAAAGCGACTTCACCTTTGCAATCGCACTTGTTTCCATCCAGCCACTGCTTTTCTGACCTTGTCAGGAAGGAAGAAAAATACTTCAACAGGCTTAAAGCGGGCTGAAACGCTTCGGCTTTTCTGGGCTCCAAGCACATAAAAAACATTGTCGAGCGCGTCACCAGCAGTTCCAGTATCCGTCAGTACTGCAACGCTCAGAATGTCTTGAACCGGCCACCCAGTGCGCGGATCGAAAATATGCGAATAGCGTTTGCCGCCCAGATCGAAAAACTTTTCGTAGCTGCCGGAAACTGACAAAGCGCGGTTTTTCAGTCGAACCGTCATTGCTGTTTTTTGTGAACTGACCGGATCGCGCAGCTTTACTTCCCAGGCGTCTTCGCCCGGCGGAGCGCCCAAACCATAAATCGTGCTGCCACATGCGCTGACCAACGCGCGCTGAATGCCATGTTGCTTCAGCACTTCGACGGCTTTATCGACCGCGTAACCTTTGGCGATGCCGCCTAGATCAAGTTCGACGCCTTGGCGGTCGAATCGAATCGTCTGTTCTTTGTCGTCCAGCATCACGTGCTGCCAGCCAACTTTAGCGCGCGCTTCAGCTAATTCTGAGGGCTTTGGCATTCGGCCTTCGCCGCGAAAGAAGCCCCAGGCTTTCAGCAGCGGGCCGACCGTGACATCAAAAGCTCCGTTCGATTCGCGGCTGTAGCGCAAACACTCGGCGATGAAATCGAAAAGCTCCGGCTCGACTTTGACGGCTTCCGCAGCGGCTTTGCGATTGAGCTGGGATAGCGGGCTTTCCGGCTTGTAATGGCTCATCAGGCGATCAATGCGGTCTACTTCGTCAAAAGCAGCCGTGACGGCGGCGGCGAGTTTCGATTCGCCTTCGCCGTACACCA
>CAYLJQ010000044.1:0-19665 GCA_964383955.1 uncultured Heliomicrobium sp.
ACCGCGTCAAAGAGTCCATCAACTAAGCACCAGCTACGGAAGTAAATCGTATAAATCGTTTGGGTCAGCCATCTCTTACGGTTCGCGATTGGTGAAGAAATAGCTCAGACCGATGGTGAAGGTGTTTTGATTCCCTTTCGAAATTCCATCCGAATTCGTGAAAAATCTCTGGTTGGAAAAATCGCGGCGATATTCAAACCGCGTCAGCAGGTTGTTTACCAACTTCACTTCTTGCGTCAGCGTAATGTCTTTGACCGTTTGCGCAACGCCCGTTCTTAGACCGTCTCTGTCGTTGAACACTTCAAAGCGCGGCGAAAAAGCCAGTTTGCTGTTAAAGGCATATTTGAAATACGCGGCTCCGCCAGTCCATTTGCCACGGTTACCAGCGTTGTCTCCGTCTGATCCGTAAACAAAATTGCCCAGCAGCGTGAACTTGTCGGTGACATAAACCGTGGCCACTGTGTCGGCAATATGCCGCCAGTTGTCACGGGCGGAAACATACGGAACGTTGGCTAATGGAGCTTCAGGGCCTGCCAGATACGTTTGCGTCAGCGCGAATTTCTTGCTCGGCGTCAAACCCAACTGAAAGCCAACAGTTTTCCCTGCATTTTCGCCAACATTGTTTTCAAATACATTGTCCCAACCGTTGAGCAGAAACCCGGTCAAGGCAACTTTGTCATTGAAGGCGTATTTGGCGCGCATCCCCATGTGGTAATACGGGCCGAAGGCGAACAACCAACCGCGCGAATAGTTGTAATTGTCTTTGGTTTCGATGACTTCAGCGCCAACCGGCGTATAAAACTTCCCGAAATCAATTGTCAGACCGTTGCCGATAGGAGCAACAACACTGGCATAAGCTTGCAGGATATGTTTGGTCGCGTCGTTGCGGCTGGAATCGCTGACCGAAATGATGCGGTCAACCGTTTCGCCCAAGCCCAGATCAATGCGAAAACCGAGCGGGTCGTCTTTTGAATTTGCCTTGTTCAACGTCAGCTTGGCCAATTGCAAACTGAAGGCATTGTGTCGCACGTCGAAGGCGCGGCCTTGTGTGAACATGTCTACTTTGTTGTTGTTGTAGCTGTAGTAGCCGTCAACAATTCCGCTGACTTCAACATCGCGGAAAAACTTCAAAACTTCGTTGTTCTTCTTGGCGTCATCCTGAATGGCGACAATCTCTTTTTTGATCTCAGCGACTTCGACTGCTTTGGCCACATCCGTTGCCGGTTTGGCGGCGTTTGTCGCGGGAGTCGCCGCAGGGCTGTCCAGCCTGGCCAGTCGCGCTTCCAGCAAACGGATGCGCTCTTCCAAGGCTTCAATCGTTTTGGCCAATTCTTCGGCGGCGGTTTTGGCGACAACTTTGTTTGCCGCGGCAGTTTTCGCTGCTTCGTCATTGGCAGCGGCGGGTTCATTTGCTGCTGTCTGACCAAAAGCCGTTACGCTGATGGCGGCCGCCAAAGAGGCGGCAGCCAAGGTGCGGCGTAAATTGTTCGTGAATGGAAATCTCTTCAAGAGCATTGTGTTCTCCTCTGAATAGCTTTGCAGTAATCAAGCGCGAAGCCATTAACAGAGCAGTGCTTGCGCGAAAATCAGCGCCGAGCGTACACTCCATTCACGGCCACGCGACTTTTTCACAGATGGTTGCGTGGTTTAGACCGGGCTGTGGCGCGGGTGATGTTGCAGCATCTCCTGATGGGCGTCACAGCCCTCTTGCTTTTCAAATCGCGGATGGCGGAATTAGCGCGAATTGCGCAAACCAACCACAATCAAACTGCGTTGACACCTTGTTCGCCCGTGCGGATGCGAACCGCTTCTTCAACGGGAAGAACGAAGATTTTACCGTCTCCGAATTTCCCGGTGCGGGCGGACTTGATCACCGCTTCGACAGCGCTTTCAGCCACATCATCGTCAACGATGACTTCGACTTTTACCTTGGGCACGAATTCAACTTTGTATTCACTGCCGCGATAAACTTCGGTGTGACCCTTTTGACGACCGAAACCGCGAACTTCGCTAATCGTCATTCCTTGAACTCCGACCGTTTGAAGCGCGTCTTTGACGGCTTCCAACAAGTGCGGACGAATAATCGCTTCTATTTTTTTCATTGGTGTTTCTCCTTATTTCTCCAAAGCATCAGCGGTCCTAAAAACCGGATCACCAATGGATGAACTGTTTACAGGGCTAAACATCCCGCCTGTCAAATCTGAATCCAGGTTATAGCCCTCTTCTCCGTGCTGGCTGATATCCAGTCCGGATATTTCATCTTCGCCGCTGACGCGGACACCAACAACCAAATCAACAACTTTCAGGATGATGTACGAAGCGACGCAACCAAGAACGATTGCCACCAACGAGGCGATTAACTGATTCAATACTTGTTTCGGATTGCCTTCGATCAAGCCGCTGGGCAGAGCCGCGCCACTGGGATCTTTGAACACAGTGTTGACAGCGCTGTTCGCGAACACACCGGTCAGCAGCGCGCCGGTCAAACCGCCAATGCCGTGAACGCCGAACGCATCCAGCGAATCGTCGTACCCAAGCCTTTTCTTCAGCTCAGTTACGGCAAAGAAACAAACCACGCCGGCAATGAAGCCAACAGCCAGTGCCGACATTGGCGTGACAAAACCAGCCGCCGGAGTAATGCCGACCAGCCCTGCAACCGCGCCCGAAATACCGCCGAGCACAGTTGGTTTGCCCGTGCGAATCCATTCAAGCAGCAACCAGCCGAGCGCCGCCGCCGCCGCACCGAAATGCGTTGCGACAAACGCGCTTGACGCCAGCGAACCTGCAGCCACTGCGCTGCCCGCGTTGAACCCGAACCAGCCAACCCACAGCAAACAGGCACCGATCACAGACAGCACCATGCTGTGCGGAGTAAACGGCATTTTCGGATATCCGACGCGCTTGCCCAGATAAATCGCGCAAACCAATGCCGAAAACCCTGACGAAATGTGAACGACCGTGCCGCCAGCAAAATCCAGCGCTGGAACTTTGCCGCCCAGGAAAGCATTCAAAAATCCGCCATCGCCCCAAACCATATGCGCCAGCGGAAAGTAAACGACCAATGCCCACAGCGTGCAGAACAACAACATCGCCGAAAACTTCATGCGTTCGGCAAATGCGCCGGTAATCAGCGCGGGCGTGATGATGGCAAACATCAACTGGTAAACCATAAACGTCTGAGCCGGAATCGTCGCGGCATAAGCCGACGGCTCCGCTCCAACGCCATTCAAGAAGAAGAAGCTGAATCCGCCGAGAAACGGCGAGCCTTTGTCAAACGACAGGCTGTATCCGACCACTGCCCAGAGGACAGTGATAACGGCCATCATAATGAAGCTTTGCATCATCGTGGCCAGCACGTTCTTTTTGCGCACCAGACCGCCATAAAAGAGCGCCAGGCCAGGTCCGGTCATCATCAGCACCAAAGCTGAACAAACCAGCATCCAGGCATTATCGCCCGCGGTTTGCGCTGTCTTGACTGCCGTTTCGGCAGCAGCCAGCCGCTCTTCGACCGTGGGCGTCTGGGCCAGCACTGACAAGGTCATCAAAATCAGACCTATTGGTAAAACTGCGAGTTTCGTAAACAAAAATCCCAGCTTGTGAAGTGGTTTCATGACAATTTCCCTTTGGAAGATTTCACCCACGCAGTCAGGCAACGTTTCACGAGGCTTTTTTGATGGTCTCGTATTGTTTCAAGTTCTTCGTAGATGAGGTTTCGTGGTTGTTCTGTTCGTTGAGAGTAAGGCGAAGCGCGTCTTCGATTGTTGGCAATACATCATCTGCCAATTTTTCTCCCGCCGCGTTCGTAACGTAAAAAATGTCCAGCGCAAGATGCTTTTCGGTCGCCACCTTTGCGAACACTATATCCAGGTCGAGTGCCGTCAGCGTGCTGGCAATCTTGTAAGCCAAGCCCAGCCTGTCTTCCGTCATCACTTCCAGAATTGTGCTCTTATTTGATGAATAATTATCCCAGCTAAAGCGTGTCGGCGCGGCTTTCAGCATCTTGCGCCGTGATGAAAACTTGGAACTCGTTTGTGCGCGAAGCCTTTTGGCAACGGCGGCGGCGACGTCATATTCGCCGCTCAGCGCGCGTTTCAATGCAAGATCAATTTGCTCCCAGCGCGCCGGATCGTTGATCGGCTCGCCTGCGGAATCGCGCACCTTGAAGGAATCTATCGCGACTCCATCAGCGCGTGTGTTCAGTTGCACGCTCAGAATGTTGACGCCTTGCGCCGTCAACGCGCCGGCAACTGCGGCAAACAACCCGCGCCGGTTGCGCGCTGCCAAATGCAAATCTGTCGAACGTGTTTGCGTGTTCGCCCGCCACCCGGTTTTGATCAACCTGGAATTCAGCGAAGCTGCCAACCTTACGTGTTCAATGATGGCTTGTGGCGGAGTGAAACGCGCATAATCATCCGGCAGCAATTTGAAATGGCGGCGAACTTCATCCGAATCCACTTCGCTGCCCAGCATTCGCGCGATGCGTTGGCGCAAAGGCTCTGTTTCGCTTTCTCCTTCTTCAGGAAGCAAAACCCCGCGCGCTTTCGTGTACAACTCCCAGATCAATGCATCTTTCCATTCATTCCACATTCCCGGCCCAACGCCGTGAATGTCGCCGAAAGTCAGCATGCAAAGCAGATTCAGGTTTTCCACACTTCCCATCTGAGCAGCAAAATCGTTGATCACCTTTTCGTCGCTCAGGTCGCGGCGCTGCGCAATGTGCGACATCAGCAGATGCTGGCGAACCAGAAAGACCACCTGTTCGGTCATCTGCTCTTCAAGCTGCAATCGCGCACAGAGCTTTTTGGTAATCTCAACGCCTTTTTCCGTGTGCCCGCCTCCCAGGCCTTTGCCGATGTCGTGCATCAGCAAGCCCAGATGCAATACCGCCAAATCGCTGATCTGGTTGTAAACGTTTCGATAACGTTCAACCTGCTTACTGCGGGAATTGGCCAGTTCGTCCAGCGCTTCAATGGTTCGCAGGGTGTGTTCGTCCACCGTGAACCGATGATAAAGATCGTGCTGCACCATGCAGGTGACGCGTCCGAATTCGGGCAGGTATTTGCCCAGAAAATCCATGTCATGCATCAACCGCAATCCAGCAGCGACTTTCCCTTTCACGCGCAACATCTTCAAAAAGGATTCCGTGGTTTCAGCCGCGGCGCGAAACGTTCGATTGACGTTGGGCAATGAAGCCTGAACCGTTTCCTGCAAGGCTGAGCTGAGCCGCGCGCCTGTTGCCTGCGCATAACCAAACGCCAGCATCATTTGCCGGCCATCCAGCTTTTCTGTCGCCTCGGCCAGGTCAAGCTCTCCGTCCCGCATCACAAACCCGCCCGTTGCGGCGGCCAGAGCGGTGGTTTTGAAGCTTCCCCGCGCTCGCGAAAACCATCCCTTTTTTTCCGGCTTTTGCGTTGCACGCTGCAAGTAGGATTCAGCAAGACGATGCAGCTTTCGCGCGTGCAGGTAGTAATCGCGCATAAAAAGCTCCGAGGCCTGCTGTTGCGGCGTGTCGGCATAGTTCAAATTGCGCGCAATCTGTTGCTGCAAATCCAGCGACAGCAAATCGCTCTTGCGATTGGTCAAAAAATGAATCTCGTTCCGCACACGAAGCAAGAAATCATAAGCCGCTGAGAGGGCTTTGGCGTCGCGTTCAGCCAGCACGCCAGATTCAGCCAGGCCACTGACCGAAGTTGTGCCGAATGTCACCCGCGAAGCCCAAACCAATTCATGCAAATCGCGCAAACCGCCTGCGGTTTCTTTAACATTCGGTTCCTGCAAACAAGCGGCGTCGCCAAATTTGTTGTATCGAGCCTGGCGCTCTACCAGCAATTCATCCAGCAATTCACGTTTCTTTTTGTCAAAAATCTCTTCGTCCAGCCGCTCAACCAGTTCTTCAAACAACTCCTGACTTCCCCACAACCAGCGGGCTTCAATCATGGAATTGCGCGAAACCACGTCATCTTTCGCGGTTGATAAGCATTCGGCCATCGAACGAACGCTGTGCCCGACGTTAAAACCTACGTCCCACAACGAATATAAAATCGCTTCGCTCAACTTGGCTGCGCGCTCGGCTTCGCGGCGGCCCTTGTAAAGAAACATCACATCAATGTCAGACTGCGGAGACAATTCCTGACGCCCATACCCGCCCAACGCGATAATGGAGAAATTTCCAGCGTCAACCGCTCCGCCCAACCGCTCTTCAACCGCCAACCGCGCAATGCGATGGATCAGCAAATCAACCACCAACGAACGCGCCGCTACAATTTGTGAACCGCTAATGCCAAAACGATGGCGCAAATGCAGACGCTGCGTTTCGATTTTCAAAAACTGTTTGAGCGCAGCCAATCGGTCAACAGCGCTGGATAGCTTTTCGATGCGCCGCAGCTTTTCTCCTGCGTGTTGTTCGATTGTTGCCAAATTGATTTGCATTGTGTGTTGAACTCGCTGTTAAGCAGTGCAATGCCGATGCCAAAGCCTATACTGAGCCGGCAAAGCTGCTTTAACTGGCACAGCTATTGAAGATTCCCTGTTTTCCGTCCTGTAAGAAAGAAAGTTGGTAAAACCAGGAAAGCCACAATTCTGTGCGATTGAAAATTCGACAGCACAATTTTGTAGGTCTGCCCGCAAAGTGCCATCCAGATGCACCAACCAACACCAACAAAATTGTTACCTCGAAGGCTTAATTCAACATTTCTGTCTGCCAGCGAAGGCGTTATTTTTAAAGCTCTTTCAGTTTATGCCGTGAGCCGGTAATCTTTCTGCGTTCGCGGATCCAGGGAATCCAAACTTTTCAAAGTTTTCGGATCTTTTTTGGCGGCGCGCCACAAGAAACCGACTTTCAACAGATTCATTGCCAACGACTGAATCGAATTCAAAATTGATGACTAAGCTAGCCACCTCTGCTTTTCACGCAAAATTCGACCAATTACCGGCCAAAACACATTTGCTTTTGCTTCTTTTGCTGACGGCGTTGATTTACGTCGGCAGCGCTTGGAGCCCTTCTTTGCAGGATGACGCCGATGCGGGACACGCCGAAGCCGCGCGCGAAATTGTCGAGCGCGGAGATTGGGTGACGCTCCACATCAACGGCATTCGTTATCTGGAAAAAGCACCGCTGATGTATTGGGCGACTGCGGCGGCATATAAAATTTTCGGATTCACGGAATTTGCCACCCGATTGCCGCTGGCTCTCGGAGCAATGCTTCTGGTCGTCATCGTCTATTTTTTTGGCTTGTGGATGGGGGGAGCGCGGGCAGGTTTTTATTCCGGATTGGCGATGGCGTCAGGATTGGGTGTGTATTTATTCACACGCATTATGATCCCTGAAGTCATTCTTTCCTTTTTTCTGACCACGGCGTTTTATTTTTTCTTGAAAGTTTATTTCGATGAGCTGGATTCAAGCTGGGTTTATGCGTTTTACGCCTGCATGGCTGCGGCAGTGTTGACCAAAGGATTGATCGGAATCGTTTTCCCCGGCGGAGTCCTGTTCGCATTTGTGCTGCTGACAAATGGCTGGCGCAGATTGTGGCAGATGCGGCCTATCAGCGGCGTGTTGTTGTTTTTGGCGATCGCTGTTCCCTGGCACGCGCTGGCAATCTGGCGCAACGACAAATTCTTCTGGTTTTATTTCATCAACGAACACTTTCTGCGGTATCTGGGCAAACGCTATCCGGCGGATTACGACACAGTTCCATTGGCCAGTTTCTGGCTGTTGCATCTGGTCTGGCTGTTTCCTTTCAGCGTTTTTCTGCCGCTGGCGGCGCAACGAATCCGCAATCTGTGGCGACCGATCAATCGTGAAGACCAGCTTCGATTGTTTGTCTGGTTGTGGGTGTTGGTGGTGATTGGCTTCTTTTCGTTTTCGACCCGGCAGGAGTATTACACCTTTCCCGCATATCCAGCGCTGGCGCTGCTGGCTGGGACAGGCCTGGCGCGCGGCGAAAAAGAATTCTCCCGCTGGGCGCTGGGCGGGCAAGGTCTCCTGGCATTTTTAGGCGTGGCCGTTGGAGCCATCCTTAGCTATTTGCTTTGGGTTTCATGGAATGTGACGCCGCCCGCAGACATTTCCGAAGCGCTGACGCACAACCCGGAAAATTACAAACTGGCGCTAGGCCACATGTCCGATTTGACCGTTGAAGCTTTTGCGTTGTTGCGGGTTCCCGCCGCAGGCGCAGCCGTTTCCCTGGGGCTGGGCTTTCTCGCCGCATTTCTATTTCGATGGAAGCGAAAACCGCTGCAAGCTTCCATCCTGACTGCGCTTTCCATAGCCTGCTTTATTTACTTCGCGCACATGGCTTTGGGAATGTTTGATCCTTATTTGTCATCAAAGGGTTTGGCAAAAGAGATCAAACAGCGACTAACTTCTGACGACCTTGTCGTTATCAATGGCGAATATTATCTGGGATCAAGCATTGGGTTTTATCTGCCGCAAAAAGTTTTGTTGCTGAACGGGCGAATGACGGGATTGGAATTTGGTTCGTATTACCCGGACGCGCCGCAAGTATTCATCGGCAACAAGGAAATTGCCGAACTTTGGCGCGGCGACAAGCGCATCTTCCTCTTCACTGCCGACCGCGACTTCGATACAGTGAAAAGTGCAATAAACGCCGAAGTGTTCAAAATTGCCACCGCCGGAGAAAAATCCGTTTACAGCAACCGGCAATGATTTGTTAAAGAGTTTGCAGGAGGCAAAATGCGTTACCTGAAATTCGCGTCAATTTTGATTCTATCCCTGTCGTTTTCAAGTTCCGCCCAGCAACTGGTGAAAGTACAGCAAGTGGAACTTCAGCCATTAACCGCTCAAGTCAAACGACTGATTGAAGCAACAGACTATTTGGGCGCGCCATTAACTGCTGCCGACAAAGAAACGCTGGAACGCGCCAGCAATTTGACGGACGCTGTACGGGCGCGTCGCGAAATTCAGGATGTGCTGGACCGTTACTGTCTGCTGGATGTCCACATCAACCCCGAAAGCCGCGTCAGAGTTACGCAAGGCACTGCCAAACCTGAACTGGTGGAAAGCGGCTGGCGCACCTTTCTGGTTAAAGTCCGCAATGAAGCCGGTGTGACCGCACAACTCAAAGCCGAAAGCCTGAACGCACAAAAGGTGTTTTCGCGCGGCAAAGGCGGATTCAGCGGCAGCCCGCGTCCGCAGCAAACCATCACTGAACGGGACGTGCGCGACCGCTGGATGGATTTGGCCATGTTCGACAAACCGCCAATGAAGCCGCAGCTTTCCGGCCTGGAAGTGGAATATCGAATCATCCAGTTTTACAGCCGCGACGCGGGCAAACGCGAAGCACGCATTGGATTTAACGTTGGACAAGGTTCGCAGGATATTGGCTTTCGCAACGACACGGACATTCTGTTCAACAGCCGTCCGGCGGTGGACATCAAGCTGAAAGTACAAAACGAACTCGGACGCCCGACAACGGCTTCATTCATCATTCGCGACGCACAGGGTCATGCTTACCCGCTGCAAACCAAACGGCTGGCGCCGGATTTCGATTTTCACCCGCAGATTTACAGAACCGACGGCGAACAGATCAAACTTCCGGCGGGCGATTACACAGTTGAAGTCACGCGCGGCCCGGAATACTTAATCAAGCGTCAGCCAATCAAGATCGAATCCGGCAAGCCGCAAACGCTCAGTTTCAAACTGGAACGCTGGATTGATCTGGCAAAGCTCGGCTGGTATTCGGGCGACCACCACATTCACGCCGCAGGCTGCATGCATTACGAAACGCCTACGCAGGGCGTGTTGCCGCAAGACATGATCCGCCACATTCTTGGAGAAGACCTGAAAATTGGTTCCGTGCTGACCTGGGGGCCTTGTTATTACTACCAAAAACAATTCTTTGAAGGAAAAGACAACCAACTTTCCACGCCTGAAAACCTGATGCGGTATGACGTTGAAGTTTCCGGCTTCCCTTCCAGCCACGCCGGGCATTTGGTTCTGCTGCGACTGAAAGATCAAAACTATCCCGGCACGAAAGAACTGGAAGATTGGCCGACCTGGGATTTGCCAATCCTGCAATGGGCAAAGGCGCAAGGCGCAGTTGTAGGCTTTGCGCATTCCGGCTGGGGCCTGGAAATGAAGACCGACAAACTGCCGCATTACGAGTTGCCGAAATTCGACGGCATCGGCGCGAATGAATACATCGTAGACGTAACGCACGACGCGGTGGATTTCATTTCAACGGTGGACACGCCTTCAGTTTGGGAACTGAACATCTGGTATCACACGCTGAACACGGGCTTTCGCACACGCATCAGCGGCGAAACTGACTTTCCCTGCATTTATGGCGAACGAGTGGGCCTGGGACGCAGCTACGTCAAACTCGACAAGCTAAATTACAACGATTGGGTTACGGGCGTGGACGAAGGGCGGGCTTACGTCACAGACGGCAAAAGCCATTTGATGGATTTTCAAGTCAACACAGCAAAGATGGGCGTCAGCAACAGCGAGCTAAAACTGGATAAGCCGCAATCGGTTCGCGTGACGGCGAAAGTGGCGGCTCGGCTGGACGAACAACCGAATGAGGCGATTCGCAAACTGGACTATGCCCAAAAGCCATTTTGGGAATTGGAACGTTCGCGCATCGGCAATTCGCGCGAAGTGCCGGTTGAACTAATCGTCAACGGTCAGCCCGTAGCGAAGAAAACTATTCTGGCCGACGGCGCGATCCGGGAAGTCACCTTCGATTTTCCGATGGAACAAAGCAGTTGGGTTGCGCTGCGCATTCTGCCTTCGTCGCATACCAATCCAGTTTTCGTCACGGTTGGCGGCCAACCGATTCGCGCTTCACGGCGCAGCGCCGAATGGTGTTTGAAAGCTGTGGATCAATGCTGGAGCCAGAAAGCGCCGAAGATTTCTGCGAAAGAGCGCCCGGAAGCTGAAAAAGCTTACCAGCACGCGCGCGAGGTTTATCGCCGGATTCTGGCGGAAAGTAAGATTGACTGAAAAATATGAAAGATGTGAATACCAATAAGCGCCGTCGCCACTTTTCGATGATCCGTGATTTCCATTTGGCCGATCTGTTCACGATCAGCAATGGATTTTGCGGCGTGTGGGCGATTTTCGAAGCAATGAAATACGTTCGCACAGGCGAAGTCGGCCACGTTTACAAAGCGGCGCTTCTGGTTCCGCTGGCGCTGGTGTTTGATGTTCTGGACGGAAGGATTGCGCGTTGGCGGCATCAGGCTTCGGCGCTGGGGCGCGAATTGGATTCGCTGGCCGATGCCGTTTCGTTTGGCGTCGCGCCCGCAGCCATCGCCTTTGCCGTGGGCTTGGACAGCGTGCTGGATCAAATCATCCTGATTTACTTTGCCGCGTGCGGCATCAGCCGCTTGGCGCGTTACAACGTTACATCAGTGGAAATGGCCGATGAATCGGGCAAGGTCAAATACTTTGAAGGGACGCCCATTCCGACCAGCGTGTTTGTCCTGGGCTTGCTGATGCTGGCGTTTCATTACGGAGCGTTTTGGCCGGTCAATTTACTCGGCGCGCGGCTGGACTTGTTTGTCCTGCTGTTTTTCCTTTCCGGCTCGTTAATGATCAGCAAAACGCTGCACATCCCCAAGCCGTAAGCTGTCACTATCCCCAATCGCCCAGCGCTTTTCGCGTTTGAACAATCTGGCCCAGATGATAGGCGTTGTGATCCGCGACCAGGAGGATTTCGCGCAAGTAAGTGTGCCCACCTTCACCGTGCGGAATCTCCGCCGTCAAATCCATATCCGGATTTTCCGCCAGTTTGATCATTTCATCGAGGTCGGCAAAAAATGCAGCAACCGACTTCGTCCACGCTTCTTCCGTCACATCTTCTTCTGCTTTCGGCCAATAGCCATCGGGAAACGATGGCGAAACCCACGAAGCATCAACCGTGTAGCGCAAGATGTCTTCCTGCGCCAAGCGCATGTGCTCGAACTCTTCCCAGACAGAGTGTTCCCCGTTTGCTGCTCGCACATTTCGCAGAGCTGGTTTCAAACCTTTCAATGCTTGCTCCGCTGTGGCATGCGCCTGCCCGCCTCGCAGCAATTCAACAAGATGTTGACGCAAAATCGAATCGTCCATTTTTCCACCTTTCATGGTTACCGCACGCCAACAGATTCCGGCAGCGGAATGAATTCTGTCTCTTCGGGAACGCGCGCGAACCTGCCTGATTGCCAATCCTCTTTCCCCTGCTCGATGCGCTCCTTTGAACTAGACACAAAGTTCCACCAGATGTGGCGTGGACCGTCTAGCGGCGCTCCGCCGAGCAGCATGAGCCTTGCGGGTGCGTCGCTTCTGGCGCGGAGGGTGATCGCTTCGCCCGGCTTGAAGACGAGAAGCTCGCTGGCATTGAAGACGCTGCCTTCGGAAAAAAGCTCGACTGAGCCTTCGACGATGTAAACGGCGCGCTCTTCATGTTCGGTTGGCAATTGAAGTTTGGCTCCCGCTTCCAGCGTGACATCGGCGTAAAACAAATCCGAATGCGTAACGACAGGCGAGCGAGCACCGTAAAGCGAACCCGCGATCAGGCGTACACGTTTGCCTTCGCCTTCGATAATGGGCAAGTCGGCGGCTTCGTGGTGCGCGAAAGTGGGTTCGGTTTCTTCGTCGCGTATTGGCAAGGCGACCCAGGATTGGAGGCCAAAAAGTTTTGAGCCGGTCTGGCGCAGTTCCGGTGGAGTCCGTTCGGAATGGGCGATGCCGCTTCCTGCGGTCATCCAATTGACTTCGCCGGGACGGATCATCTGCACGATACCGAGGCTGTCGCGGTGCAGCAGTTCCCCTTCGAAAAGATAAGTCACCGTCGCCAATCCAATGTGCGGATGCGGCGCAACGTCAAGGCCAGCCTCCGCGCGCAAAACTTCCGGCCCCATTTGATCCAGAAAGATAAAGGGGCCGACCATGCGACGTTGTGAATACGGAAGCACACGCTGAACCTTGAAGCCAACAGTCAGATCACGCACCCGACCGGGAACGACGATTTCCAGCGCGTCAGGCAAGGCTGGCCTGGCAAACGGTTCTTGTGGTGAGTTAGCGCTCATAACCGATTCGCGGTTAGGGTAGAAGTGTTTCGCCCATCAGATGCAGGTCAACGCAACGAGCCGCTTTTCGCCCGTCAGCGATAGCCCAAACGATCAGCGATTGGCCGCGCGACATGTCTCCTGCGGCAAACACTTTCGGAACGTTGGTTTTGCAGTCGTCGTCAATCGCTACGTTGCCGCGGGCGTCGAGCGTCACATCCAGTTGGCCGAGCAAGCCATCCGGTTCAGGCCCAACAAATCCCAACGCCAGCAAAACCAGATCGGCTTTCCAGACTTTTTCGGTTCCGGGAATTTCTTTCGGCAGAATGCGACCGCTATCGTCTTTTGCCCAGGTAATTTCAACGGTGTGAAGTTCTTTGACCCGGCCAGCGTCGTCGCCAACGAAGCGTTTGGTCATTACCGAGTAACGGCGCGGGTCAGCGCCAAACACTTCGGCAGCTTCTTCCTGGCCATAATCCATCCGGTAAATTTTCGGCCATTGCGGCCAAGGGTTATCAGCGGCGCGTTCGTTCGGAGGTTGCGGCAAGATTTCAAACTGAACCAGGCTGCGGCAGCCATGGCGCATCGCAGTGCCAACGCAATCCGTACCGGTATCGCCTCCGCCGATGACGATCACGTCTTTGCCCGCGCCAGAAATGTAGCTTCCGTCTTCCAGATTGCTGTCCAGCAAACTTTGCGTGTTTTTGTGCAGGTATTCCATCGCAAAATGGATTCCCTGAAGCTGGCGGCCTTCGACCGGCAGGTCGCGCGGTTTGGTGGCCCCGCCGCATAAAACCACGGCGTCGAATTCGCTCATCAATTTGTCAGCTGGGAAGTCATGGCCGACGCTGACATTGGTTTTGAAGATGATCCCTTCATCGGCCATCAGCTTGATGCGGCGCTCGACAATCTTTTTGTCCAGCTTCATGTTTGGGATGCCGTACATCAGTAATCCGCCAATGCGGTCGGCGCGTTCAAACACTGTCACCGAATGACCTGCGCGATTGAGCTGTGCTGCGGCAGCCAAGCCCGCCGGGCCGGAACCGACGATAGCCACTTTCTTGCCGGTGCGTTTGGCGGGCGGGTCGGCAACAATCCAGCCTTCGTCAAAGCCTCGATCCACGATTTCGCATTCGATGGTTTTGATCGTCACTGGCGGCGCGTTGATTCCAAGCACACACGAACCTTCGCACGGAGCGGGACAAACTCGACCGGTGAACTCCGGAAAGTTGTTGGTCTTTTGCAGCCGCAATAAGGCTTCACGCCACTGGCCGCGATATACCAGGTCGTTCCATTCCGGGATCAGGTTATTGATCGGACAGCCCGAGGCCATTCCATTCAACAGTTTGCCGGTATGGCAAAACGGCACGCCGCAATCCATGCAGCGCGCGCCCTGTTCGCGCAGTTTTTCTTCAGCGAAATGCTCGTGGAATTCCAGCCAGTCGCCAATGCGCGTGGCTGGCTGCCGGTCGTGCGGCAGATTTCGGTCAAATTCCATGAAGCCTGTAGGTTTACCCATTATCTTGTCTCAAAGTGATTTCGATTATTTGCCACCCATGCGAGCGATGTCTGTGGAGTTCATTTCGAATGCCGCCCAGACGGCTTCTTCTTCGCCCAGGCCTGCGTCGCGCATCTGCTGCTGCGCGTCCAGCACACGTTTGTAATCGTTCGGCATGACGCGGATGAATCGCGGCAACCAGGTAGCCCAACCATCCAGAATCTCCTGCGCCCGCCGACTGCCCGTGTATTCGGCATGACGCTCAATCATGCTTCGGACCACGGCCAGTTCGTTTTCATCCGTGAAGTGAACAAGCTGAGCCAGCGACACCATCTCAGGATTGCAGCGGTCAACAAAAGTGCCGGTTTCGTCCAGCACATACGCCACACCGCCCGACATTCCCGCCGCAAAGTTGCGCCCGGTTTTTCCAAGCACCACGACTCGACCGCCGGTCATGTATTCGCAACCGTGATCGCCCACGCCTTCGACTACGGCTTGAACGCCGCTGTTGCGCACGCAGAATCGTTCGCCCGCAACGCCGTTGATATAGGCTTCGCCGCTGGTTGCGCCGTAAAGCGCGACGTTGCCGATGATGATGTTTTCTTCGGGTTTGAACGTCGAAGCTTTCGGCGGATAAACAATGATCTTGCCGCCAGACAACCCTTTGCCGACGTAATCGTTGGAATCACCTTCAAGCTCCAGGGTAATGCCGCGCGGCACAAATGCGCCGAAGCTTTGACCGGCAGACCCCGTAAAGTGAAGCTGGATCGTATCGTCCATCAACCCGCCTGCGCCGTATCGTCGTGTGATTTCGCTGCCCAAAATCGTTCCAACCGTGCGGTTCTGATTCGTGATCGGCAGAGAGGCTTTCACTGTTCGGCCTTCTTCCAGGGCAGGCTCGCACAGTTTCAAAAGCGTTGTGTTATCCAGCGCTTTGTCCAAACCGTGATCTTGTTCGATCTGGCCAAAACGACCGACTTCGGCTGGAACATCCGGTTGATGCAGAATCGCTGAAAAATCCAAGCCTTGCGCTTTCCAGTGGTCAATCGCTTTTTTGGTTTCCAGACATTCCGTGTGGCCAACCATTTCATTGATCGTGCGAAAGCCAAGTTCCGCCATCAATTCGCGAACTTCCTGCGCAATGAACAGCATGAAGTTGACCACGTTGTCAGGTGAGCCAGTAAAGCGTTCACGAAGTTTTGGATTTTGCGTCGCCACGCCAACCGGACAAGTATTCAGATGGCAAACACGCATGACGACGCAACCAAGCGTTACCAGCGGCGCGGTGGCAAAGCCGAATTCTTCGGCGCCAAGCAGCGCGGCGATAACAACGTCGCGGCCGGTTTTCAATTGGCCGTCGGTTTCCACGCGAACACGACTGCGCAAATTGTTGAGCACCAAAACCTGATGCGCTTCGGCCAAACCCAGCTCCCACGGCGCTCCCGCATGTTTGATGCTGGTTTGCGGCGAAGCTCCGGTTCCGCCGTCATAGCCGCTGATCAAAATCACGTCGGCGTGCGCTTTGGCGACTCCGGCGGCAATTGTGCCAACGCCGACTTCGGCCACCAGCTTGACGCTGATGCGCGCACGGGTGTTGGCGTTTTTCAGGTCGTAAATCAACTGCGCCAAATCTTCGATGGAGTAAATGTCGTGATGCGGCGGCGGCGAAATCAACCCAACGCCCGGAGTCGAATGCCGCGTTTTGGCAACCCAAGGGTAGACCTTGCTGCCGGGCAATTGGCCACCTTCGCCGGGTTTCGCGCCTTGCGCCATTTTGATTTGAAGCTCTTGCGCATTGACCAGATATTCGCTGGTCACGCCGAAGCGGCCTGAAGCAACTTGTTTGATCGCGCTGTTGCGCCAATCTCCGTTTTCATCCCGCGTGAAACGATCCGGGTCTTCACCGCCTTCGCCCGTGTTGCTTTTGCCGCCGATACGGTTCATTGCAATCGCCAGCGCCTCGTGCGCTTCCTTGCTGATCGAGCCATACGACATCGCGCCGGTTTTGAATCGTTTGACGATTTCCTCAACCGGTTCGACTTCGTCAAGCGGCACAGGCGGACGATTGGCTTTCAGGTTCAACATTCCGCGCAACGTGTAAATCTGCTTCGCTTGATCGTTAATCAAGCGGCTATATTCTTTGAAAGTTTCGTAGCTGCCAGTGCGCGTGGCTTTTTGCAGCGTGTGGATGGATTGCGGATTGAACAGGTGAGCTTCGCCATCTGCGCGCCATTGGTATTGGCCGCCTGCTTCCAGCGCATGCCCGTTGACTTGCCGATCGGGGTACGCGTGGTTGTGGCGCATCAACACTTCCTTGGCGATCACGTCCAAGCCCACGCCGCTGATCCGCGATGGCGTCCAGGTGAAATACTTGTCCACCACTTCCTGGTTCAAACCGATGGCTTCGAAAATCTGCGCGCCGCTGTAACTTTGCACCGTCGAAATGCCCATTTTCGAAATGACTTTGACGATGCCTTTGTTGATCGCTTTGATATATTTGGCCACGGCTTGCTGATGCGTGACATCTTTCAGCAGCCCCAGATTGATCATATCGTGCAGCGATTCAAATGCCAGATACGGATTGATGCCGCGCGCGCCGTAACTGAGCAGCAAGGCAAAATGGTGAATTTCGCGCGGTTCGCCGGTTTCCAAAACCAGCCCAACCTGTGTGCGCGTGCCTTCGCGCATCAGATGATGATGCACAGCCGCAACCGCCAGCAGCGCCGGAATTGGCGCGTAGTCACGATCAATCCCGCGGTCAGATAAAATGATGATGTCGTAACCTTCGGCGTGCGCCTGGCTGGCCTGTTTGCACAATTCATCAACTGCGCGTTCCAGTTCAGCACCGCCGCCATTGGCCTTGAACAGCATTGGCAGCGTGATGGACTTGAAGCCCATTTTGTCTTTGTCGCCCAATTGGCGCAGCTTTTCCAGGTTTTCGTTGGTGAAAATTGGCGAAGAGATTTTGATTTGCCGCGCGACTTCAGGCGTGGGTTCCAGCATGTTCGCTTCCGGCCCGATGGTCGTTTCTGTGGACATAATCAGTTCTTCGCGAATGGCATCAACCGGCGGGTTGGTGACCTGCGCGAATAGCTGCTTGAAATAGTTGTAAAGCAATTGCGGCTTGTTCGACAAAACCGCTAAAGGCGTGTCGGTCCCCATCGAACCGGTGGCTTCGACGCCGTCTTTGGCCATCGGCGTCATCAGCAACCGCAGGTCTTCGTGCGTGTAGCCAAACGCTTGCTGCCGAACCAGCATGGTGGCGTGATCGGTGTCGTGAACGTACGGCGGCGAAGGCAGGTCATCAATATTGACCAGATTTTCCTTCAGCCATTGTCCATACGGATGCTGCCGGGCGAGTTCATTCTTCAGCTCTTCGTCGTCAATGATGCGGCCCTGTTCCAGGTCAGCCAGCAGCATGCGGCCGGGTTGCAAGCGGCCTTTGTAGGCAATGTTTTCCGGCGCAATGTCCAGCACGCCGACTTCGGACGACATAATCAGGCGGTCGTCTTTGGTGACGTAATAACGCGCCGGACGCAGGCCGTTGCGATCCAGAACGGCTCCAATGTTTACGCCGTCGGTAAACGCGACAGCCGCCGGGCCATCCCAGGGCTCCATCATGCAGGAATGATATTCGTAAAATGCGCGCTTCTCTGCGCTCATAGACGGATCGCCCGCCCAGGGTTCGGGAATCATCATCATCATCGCGTGCGCAATAGAACGTCCCGTCAGCAGCAACATTTCCAGAACGTTGTCGAACATTCCCGAATCTGAATTGTTCACATCAATGATCGGCAGCATCTTTTCCAAATCTTCCTGGCCGAACAGCGAAGATTTCATGCGGCCTTCACGCGCATGCATCCAGTTCATATTCCCGCGCAGCGTATTGATTTCGCCATTGTGGCAAAGATAACGATACGGGTGCGCGCGGCTCCAGCTTGGAAAGGTGTTTGTACTGAACCGGGAATGAACCATTCCCAAAGCCGATTTGAAATCAGGATTGCGCAGATCCGTATAAAACGGGCCTAGCTGCGTCGAACTGAGCATGCCTTTGTACACGAGCGTTTTGTAAGACAGGCTGGAAATGTAAAAACATCTGGCTTGTTTGATGCCGGAATTGCGGATGTTCCGGATGCTTTGTTTGCGGATGATGCAAAGCTTGCGCTCAAAGGCCAAACCACCATGACCATCGGGTAAATCGGCGGATCGTTTGATGAATACTTGCCGGAAACGCGGTTCCGCAGCTTTCGCCGTGGGGCCAATCATTGAATCGTCAAATGGCACATCCCGCCAGCCCAGCACTTCCTGACCTTCCTTGCGAACCTCGTCTTCAAACATTTCTTCGCAAACGCGGCGGCTGGCTTCCTCAGTGGGCAAAAATACATTGCCGACCCCATATTGGCCGGGTTCCGGCAACGCGATGCCAAGCTTCGCACATTCTTTCAGGAAAAATTCGTGCGGGATTTGAACCAGAATGCCTGCGCCGTCACCTGTATTTTCTTCACACCCGACAGCGCCGCGATGTTTCAGGTTGACCAGAATCTGAAGCGCCTGCTCCACGATGTCATGTGATTTTCGCCCTTTCAGGTCAACGACAAACCCCATTCCGCAAGCGTCGTGTTCGTAGCTGGGATCGTATAAACCTTGCTTCGCTGGTGGCACATTGTGAATCATACAATTTCGTCCCCAAGGCTCATTTTTCAAACATTCCTGTTTGAAAACGGCATACTCATGTTGATAGACCTTCGCCCGCGACTGATTTCGGGCTTTTTGCTTCCCTCTGACAGCCAGTAATTCAAAAGCCTCAGCGAGTCCTGATTTCGTCTCGCTGAGGCTTTCAATCGTTTTAGTCTTTGAATTTGACCTTAACTTTTGTCACCAGCGAGGAGGCTACATTTAGCGGCGTCCGGGGTAGCTTTTGCTGTTGCCACTGATGCCGATTTGGCTGACAGTGACAACGAAGAAAGTACCAGCTTGTTATTTCCCTTCGGAATCGCCATTACTACAAAACCTCTACGATGGTGTTCGGGTCAATACGAATTTCGATTTGTTATTGATTTAGTGCTATGGAAGACAATTTTACCGCCCATAAGGTACGCGAATCGAATTGGTCAGTCCAATGAATGTTTTTAATTGGATAAATGCTGTGCTTTGAT
>CAYLJQ010000045.1:0-19587 GCA_964383955.1 uncultured Heliomicrobium sp.
GATCCGGAGCTGATCCGCGATGTTTATGATTGCCTGAAAAGTGTTGACGGCGAAGACATCCAATTGACTGCCCGCGAAATCAGCCCGCGCATCAGTGTTAGAAACGAAATGGCGATCAATTCGGCGCTGGTGTATCTGGAAAAAGCCGGTCACATCGAACGCGCGCAAGTCGGCAGCGGAATCAAATTACTGGACAAAGTTTCGCGCATGGAGTTGCGCGTTGACTGGAACGATCTGGCCAAACGCAGAATCGCCGAAGAGCGCAAGCTGCGCGAGATGGTCAATTACGCCTATCACGAAAGCTGTCTGCGGCAATTCGTGCTTCGCTATTTCGGCGACCGAAAGCAACCAGCCAATTGCCGCTGCTCCAACTGCCAGCCGCGAATGATGTGGAAAGACATTGAAGAAGCAGTGGAAGAACGTCATCAGCGAATTTCCAATTCTTCTAGTTCCGTTCAGCCAATCGAAACCGATGGCGCGCGCGCTTTAACAGATGCAGAGCATCTGGCTGTGCGGAAAATTCTGAGCTGCGTGGCCAGAATGGAAGGCCGGTTTGGCAAATCCGTCGTCGCGGGAGTTCTACGCGGTTCGCGCGCCAAAAACATTCACGCGAATCAACTGGATCAGCTTTCGACTTATGGGTTGTTGCGCGAATACACCCAGGACGATCTGACTCGCTTCATCAACGCGCTGATTGTCGCTGGCTGCATTCGCCAAAGCGGCACGGCGTATCCGGTGGTTTCGCTGACAGAGCTTGGGCGGCAGGTGATGCTGGACAAAGCGCGCGTTGAGCTTGATCTGGAAGCCGTCGGCGCTGATCTTTCGGACGAAATCAGCGAAGAGGCCGAAGCCGCTGAAATCGAAAAGAGCTTGCCGACAAACAAGCTGGGCGAAACTCATCTGAAGACTTTCCAGCTTCACCGGCAAGGATTCAGCTCTGCTGAAATTGCCGAACAGCGCGGGCTGAAATCCAGCACCATCGAAGAGCATCTTTCGTTGCTGATTGAAGCCGGGCGGGAACTCAATTTGGATCGGTTGGTTGATGCGGCGGATCGTTCCTTGATCGAAGCCGCTGCGGAACAATGTGCCGAAGCCGGACAGATGGGCTTGACTCCCATCAAGCAGCAGTTGCCGGAGCGAATCAGTTATGGCGCGATTCGCATTACTTTGGCTGCGCTGAGGGCGCGCAAGCGTTAGTCATAACAGTACGGGGAGCGGTAGCGACCTGGTGGCTTCGGAATTTACGAAACAATCAGGTCGCTACCGCTCCCCGTACCGCATCAAACCAAGTCGCTACCGCTCCCTGTACTGCATCAAGTCTTTTACTTTGTGATGCCGAACTGGCCGAGCATAAAGGCGTAATCAAACGCCATATCCTTCAGCCGATCATATCTACCCGAAGCGCCGCCGTGACCGCCAGGTTCCAATTTCACCTTAAACAGCAGCAGGTTTTTGTCGGTCTTCAGCGCGCGCAGTTTGGCGACGTACTTGGCGGGTTCCCAATACATCACCTGGCTGTCGTTTAGCGAAGTTCGAACCAGCATGGTCGGATATGCTTTGGCTTCGACGTTTTCGTACGGCGAATAGCTGCGCATGTAATCGTAAGCCGTTTTTTCGTTCGGATTTCCCCATTCCAAATACTCGCCTACCGTCAGCGGCAAAGTCGCATCCAGCATCGTGTTCATCACATCCACAAAGGGAACGTAAGACACGACGGCTTTGAACAGGTCGGGCCGCAGGTTGGTGACTGCGCCCATCAGCAAACCGCCGGCGCTGCCTCCGGTGACAATCAAACGATCTGACGAAGTGTATTTCGCTTTGACCAGATGTTCGGCGCAGGCAATAAAGTCTGTGAAGGTGTTTTTCTTCGCCATCATTTTGCCCTGGTCGTGCCATTCCTTGCCCAGATCGCCTCCGCCGCGAATGTGGCCAATGGCATACACCACGCCACGATCCAACAGGCTCAGCCGTTGCGACGAAAAGCCTACGTCATACGGATAGCCATACGATCCATATGCTTCCAGCAAAAGCGGGCGTTTGCCGTCCAGTTTCAAATCTTTTTTGTAGACAACCGACAGCGGAATTTTGGTGCCGTCTGAAGCCGTCGCGTAAATCCGTTCGGACTTGTACAGCTTCATGTCATAACCACCCAGCACAGGCTGCTGCTTTTTCAGTTCGCGCTGGCGGGTCTTTACGTCGTAATCAAAAATCGAGCTTGGCGTGATCAGCGATTCGTAGCCAAAGCGGAAGTTCGTCGTATTGAATTCCAGGTTTGACGTTCCATAAGCCACATAAACGGGTTCGGGAAATTCGACGTAATGCGATTGGCTGGTTTTCAGATCGGTGATGCGAACTTTCGGGATGCCGTTTTCTCGCTCGCTGGCGATGAAATGGTCCGCGAAACAGTCAATGTCTTCCAGCATCACTTCTTTGCGATAGGGAATCAGTTCCTTCCAGCTTTCCTGTTTCAGGTCGTTGACCGAAGTTGTCACCAGCCGGAAGTTTTTCCCTTTGTCGTTGGTGCGGATGTAAAACTTGTCGCCGTTGTGATCCAGGTAGTATTCGTGCATTTCCTTGCGCGGCAAGAAAAGTTTCAGTTCAGCGTTTGGATTGCTGGCGGGCAGATAGCGCATTTCGCTGGTGGTCGAACTGTACGCTCCCACGATGACGTAGCCTTTGCTGCGCGTGCGGCCTGCTCCAATGCGGTATAGCTCGTCTTTCTCTTCATACAGCAAATCGTGTTTGCCGCTTCCCAGCACGTGACGGAAGAATTTATCCGTGCGTTTGGTGGTCGCGTCTTCCGTTGTGTAAAAGAGCGTTTTGTTGTCTGTTGCCCAAACCACGGAATTGACACGCTCCGCGACTTTCTCGCTGATCTGGCCTGTGGTCAGGTCTTTGAGGAACAAATCGTATTGCCGAAAGCCGGTTGTGTCGGTCGAAAAGGCCAGCAGGTTCGAATTGTCGCTGATGTTGTACGCGCCCACGCTGAAGTAGTCTTTGCCTTTGGCCATTTCGTTCATGTCAATCGTGACTTCTTCGGTGGCGGTCAGGCTGCCTTTTTTGCGGCAATAAATCGGATACTGTTTTCCCTGCTCAGTGCGCGTGTAATAAAAGTAATCGCCGTACCGGTACGGAACGTTTTCGTCCGTTTCTTTGATGCGCGACAACATTTCTTTGTACAGCGCGTCCTGAAAGCCTTTTGTGCTGGCCATCATGGCGTCGGCGTAATCGGTTTCGGCTTTCAAATAAGCCAGCATGTCTTTGTCGGTTTTAGTCTTGTCAGCCAGCCAGGCGTAATCGTCCGTGACCGTGTACCCGTGAATTTGCGTCGTTTTCGGGACTTTCTTTGCGACAGGTGGTTTTGGTGGTTGTTCTTGCGCAGACATAGTTCTTCCATTCAAAAAGATTGCTGACGTCAGCCCTACGGCTGACAGCAAAACTGCAAATCTCAGCTTCATTGTTCCCTCCGCTGTTGAAAAATTATGAAATCAGACAAGCGAGAATACGTGATGTGCGTGCCGATAGTTTTGCAGAAGATCGCGCGGATTGTAGCAAGCGGCTGTCTGTCTGTCAGGTTCTGCTTGGCGGGATTGAATATGTCACCGTCGCTTGTGCCACCGGATCAGTTTCGCCATCGGAAAACATTGTCACGTCGCCCACTGCCAATCGCGCTCCTAGCTTTAGCAACCGGCATTCTGCAATCAAATCCTGTGGCGCAGGTTTTCGCAAAAAGTTGATGTTCAAACTGGTCGTTACAGCCAGCGCCACCGGACCGATCATCGCCAGCACTGCCAGATACATTGCCGTATCGGCCAATGTCATCATTGCCGGACCAGAGACCGTCCCGCCGGGGCGCAGCTGTCGTGGATGATGAACCAAACGAACGCGGACAAACTTTTCTTCGACGTGTTCAACGCGAAGCCCGAATGTATTCATCTCGGGAAAATGGGATTGTAGAAACGCTTCCAGATCGGTTGTGGTCATTACAGGCATCGGTTCACCTCCGGTTGAATTGGCCAGAAGATACAACAGCCCAGGTTTTTCGTCGCGCGCTTTCCCCCTTTGCGGTCATTCGTGTACACTCCGCGTTTCTTTTTCAAGCACAGATTTCAACTTTCAAGGAGTAGTCGATGGGCAACCGCGTGCGCGCCATTGTCGCCGGAGCGACAGGATATTCCGGGCGCGACCTGATCAAGTATTTGCTCAACCATCCGCAGATGGAATTGGTCGGAGCCTTTGCTTCGCGTACCGGCGAAACCACGCCGCTCACCGCAATTCATCCGCAACTGACCGGGCTTACAAAGCTCAATTGCCAGCCGTTCGACGAAGCGGAAATTGCCCGGCTGGATGCGCAAGTCATCTTTTTGGGAACGCCGAATGAGTTTTCGCACGAAGTCACGCCCGCGCTGCTGGAAACTGGTCTGACTGTCGTGGACATCAGCGGCGCGTTTCGGCTGAAAGATGCTTCGCTGTATCCGAAATATTACGGCTTTGAACACACGCGGCCAGATTTGCTGGAAAAAGCTGTATACGGATTGACCGAGTTTGTCCGCCCGGAGCTTCAAGAAGTTTTGGCCGGCGCGAGGTTGATTGCCAATCCGGGCTGTTACCCGACGACGGTCATTGTTCCGATGAAACCCTTGCTGGACGCGGGGTTGATTGACCGCAACCAAACGATCATCAGCGATTCAAAATCCGGCGTGACCGGAGCAGGGAAGTCGCCGACTGCGACAACGCACTTTGTCGAAGTCAGCGAAAGTTTTAAGTCTTACAACGTGTTCAAACATCGCCACACGCCGGAAATCGCGCAGGGTTTGGGGATCGAAAATTCGCCGACTTCGCTGATCTTCACGCCGCATTTACTGCCGATTAATCGAGGCATTCTTTCGACGATTTATGCTCGGCTCAATGCTGGCGTGACGCGCGCCGATGTGGTGAAAATCTGGCAGGAAACTTTTGCCGCTTCGCCGTTTGTGCGCGTGTTTGACGGCTCACAGCTTCCGGAAATCAAATTTGTCGCCAACACACCGTATTGCGACATTGGCTGCGCGGTGGATGAAACCACAGGTCAACTGATCGTCGTTGCCGCCGAAGACAATTTGCTGAAAGGCGCCGCCAGCCAGGCGCTGCAAAACGCCAACAGCGCATTCGGCTTTGACGAAGGAGCCGGGCTTTTATGAGCCTGAATGGAATGAGCAGAACCGTTATCAAACTTGGCGGCAGCATTCTGATCAACGCAGAGCTTCGACAGAAGCTGGTTGCGCAAATCGCGGAACTTCACCGCGCGGGGCACGAACTGATTCTAGTTCACGGCGGAGGCAAACAGATTGCCGCGCTGCTAACGAAACTCGGCGTTGAATCTCGCTTCCACGACGGACTCAGAATTACAGATGCTGCGGCGCGAAATGTCGTTCAGATGGTTTTGGCCGGTCAGGTTGGTAAAGATTTGGTGGCGGAACTTGCTCGTGTTGGCGTCAACGCGGCCAGCATCGCGGGCGGCGACGGTCAGAGCTTTCTGGCGGAAAAGATGAACGCCGAAGACGGAACCGATTTGGGTTTTGTCGGGCGCATCGTCAAAACGAATTCAACGCTGATAGACGCGATGCTGGCGGCTGGCGTAATGCCGGCGGTGGCGTGTCTGGCGATGGGCGAAACTGACAAGGAGTATTACAACGTCAACGGCGATCAGATGGCGGCTTCGGTTGCTGGAGGCTGTCAGGCCGAAACGTTGGTGTTCGTGACTGATGTTGGCGGCGTGTTGGACAGTGAAGGCAAGCAAATCGCCGAACTCAATCGCGCAGGCATCAACGAATTGCTTTCCAGCGGAGTCGCTTACGGCGGAATGCGCCCGAAGCTGCGCGCTTGCCTGGAAGGCCTGGAAGCCGGAGTCAGGCGCATTTTGATTGTCGGCGCAACGCAAGAAAACGTTCTGACGCGAGTTTTGCAGAATGGCGAATCACTGGGCACGACGATTCACGCCAGAGAATAGCGAGGCCGTTGACCATTACTATTAGCAGATTGGGTAAAGACGTTTATACCCTTTCGATTAATGGATAATTTGTAGTGGGTAATGCCTAATTCCTCTTCGATTTGGCTTCGACGCTTACAAACGGGAGAAATGGATCTAGTCAATGAGTGAGTTCATCTTTGTTTATGGAACGCTGCGGCCTTCGATGGCTCCGCCTGAAATGAAAGACATTGTCGGGCGATGGAAGCCTGCCGGTTCGGCGACGGTGCTGGGGCAACTTGTTGATCTTGGCGATTACACCGGAGCCGTGCTGGACGCAAATACTTCCTCGCGCATTGTCGGCGAAGTGTTCGAACTGCCGAACGATCCAGCGATGATTGCGACGCTGGATGAATACGAAGGCTTCGACGCGGACGAACCGGAAACCAGTTTGTTCTGCCGCGTCAAAACCCAGGTCAAAATGGCCACTGGCGGCAATCAACCTTGCTGGATGTATGTGTACAACCGCGAAGCTTCCGATCAGGCTTCACGCACAGGCCGAGAGGTAAGCAAGCCTGCGGCTTCGGCTGCTGCAGCAGGCAACGCGCAAAAGAAATCATCTCGAAAAACCACAAAATCGGAGAAGGAATTGAACGAACAGACTCAAGAACAGGCTTTTACCCTTGAGCAGGCGCAAGGCCTGGAATCGCAGTTTTTGATGCAAACGTATGCGCGCAATCCTGTGATGTTGGTGCGCGCCAAAGGCTCAACGATTTACGACGCCAACGGCAAAGCGTATCTGGATTTCATTTCCGGCATTGGCGTGAACGTGCTTGGTTACGATCATCCTCGTGTTCGCCGCACGCTGCGCGAACAGGGTGATTTACTGCATACGTCGAATCTTTACTATCACCCGTTTCAAGGCCAACTTGCTGAACGCCTGGCCAAAGCCGCCGGAATGGCGCGCGTGTTTTTCTGTAATACAGGCACCGAAGCCAATGAAGGCGCTTTGAAACTGGCGCGTGGGTACCAGTACCGGCAAGGTCGCACCGAACAAACCGAGTTTGTCGCGTTGACCAATTCGTTTCACGGGCGCACGCTTGGCGCGCTTTCAATCACGGGACAGGAAAAATACCGCAAGCCGTTTGAACCGCTGATTCCCGGCGTGCGCTTCATTGATCCAAACAATTGCGCGGATAATTTTGCTGAAGCGCGCGCGGCGATCACTGAACGCACTGCCGCCGTATTGATCGAAACCATTCAGGGCGAAAGCGGCGTTGTCGCCATCAGCGATGAGTTTTTGAAAGTAGTTCGCCAGCGTTGCGATGAAACCGGCGCGTTGCTGGTTCTGGACGAAGTGCAGTGCGGACTTGGAAGAACCGGAACGCTGTTCGCCTTTGAACATACCTCAGTGAAGCCGGATGTGTTGTGTGTTGCCAAACCGCTTGGTTTGGGGATTCCGCTCGGCGCGTTCATCGTCGCGGAAAAGTTTGTCGAAGGCTTGAAGGCCGGAGATCACGGAACGACCTTTGGCGGTGGACCGCTGGCTTGCCGCTTGAGCTTGGAATTTTTACAAATGCTGGACGAAGAGCATTTGATGCAGCGCGTGACGGAAGTCGGCAATTACTTTCGCAAAAAGCTGCGCCGATTGCAGCGCGAACTGCCGGGACCGATCAAAGAAATTCGTGGAATGGGCTTGATGGTCGCCGCTGAGCTGAATTTCAGTGGCAAAGGCGTTGTTGCTAAGATGCTGGAACGCGGATTTCTGATGAACTGCACGCACGACACCGTGTTGCGCTTTTTGCCGCCTTATATCATCAAGAAAGCGGAAATTACCGCGATGGTTACGGCTTTGGGAGAAGTGCTAGCCGAAGAAGCAAACCTGGTTCAGCAATAGAAATGTTGAAACGCAAAGGCGCGAAGGAGCAAAGACGCAACGGGTTATTTGGCTTTGCGGCTTGGCGTCTTTGCGTTGAAGAAAGAAATGATTATTCGTAAAGCGAAAACTGACGACGCGGTTCGGATTTTTGAATTGGTCAATCAATACGCCCGACAGGAACAAATGCTGCCGCGCACAATGCTCAGCATTTACGAAAACATCCGGGATTTTCATGTCGCGGAACTGGATGGCAAGGTGGTTGGCTGTTCCGGATTGCATTTCACCTGGGGCGATATGGCGGAAGTTCGTTCGCTGGCGGTGGACGAATCGGCGGGCAAACGCGGCATTGGCCGCCAACTGGTTGAAGCCAACATTGCCGAAGCGCGCGAACACGGACTGGTTCAGGTGTATGCGTTCACGTACGTGACAGAGTTTTTTGCCAAGCTAGGGTTTCGCGTCGTTGCCCACGATTCCATGCCGCGCAAGGTTTGGATGGATTGCATCAATTGTCCAAAATTCAATTGTTGTGACGAAGTCGCAATGGTGCTGGATTTGGTGGAAGGCGTGAACCCGGAACCGTTTGATGTCAGCCAGGTAAATATCCCGGTAGTGCGAATTGAAAAGCGTGTTGGTTGAGGCGCAGCGTATTCCCGCGGAATTGGCATTCATTTGGATGAGCCTGACAATGGCGAAACGATTGATTCAAGTTTTCTGGGCAGTGACGCTTTTCATGGCGCTCACTGCCTGCGCTCTGGCGCAGGATGATTCGCCGGGCAATTTGAATCCGGTGAAATGGTCTGCAAAGTCTGAAGCAACAAAGCCGGTCAAAATCGGCGAACAATTCAACATTCAACTGACCGCTGAAATTGAAGAAGGCTGGCATCTTTATTCCACTGAAGAAATGCCGATGGGACCAAGACCCACACGCATTGGCTTGGCTGTAAATCAGCCCTTTGAAATGCCTGATTCGGTTGACTCTCCGATGCCCAAAACGGCTTTTGACGAAAACTTCGGCATCAATACCGAGTTTTACGAAGAATCGGCGACCTTTTCGTTGCCGGTTAAGGCGACTGAAAAAGCAGTTTCCGGAAAGCAAAAAGTGACAGTGCAGGTTCGCTATCAAACCTGCACCGACAAACTTTGCCTGCCGCCTAAGCTGATCAAGCTGGATGTTGAAGTGGAACTCAAAACCGGGAAGTAAACCTGGGAGTCCGGTTTTGAACGCTATTTTCCCGTAATCGGACACTTGCGGATATTTTTAAGCCGTAAGTCCAAGATTTTCTGGCCAATTCGCTTGGCACATAATTTGGAAAGGAAACGGGGAGGAAGCTCCAACTGCTGACAATTGTTAATGGTTCAGCGTCGAGTTTCGTTCTTCGGAAAAATGAGTAGCAAAAAACAGGAGTTAGCCTCGGCAAGCACGCGAACGGATTTTTCGGTCGCTTTGCCCAAAGGATTTCTGGCCGGAACGGCCAGTTGCGGTTTGAAAAAACGGGGCGGCGAAGATTTGGCAATTATCTTTTCTGAGCGCCCGGCGGTTGCGGCGGCAGTTTTCACGCAAAATCTGGTTGCTGCTGCACCGGTATTGTTGTCGCGAGAGCACTTACGCCATCGAACCCATCGCGCAATTGTCGTCAATTCCGGCGGAGCGAATGCCTGCACCGGGGAAGAAGGAATGAACGATGCCCGGCAAATGGCTGGATTGGTCGCTGAATATTTCAATTGCGACGACAGGCAGGTGCTGGTTGCGTCAACGGGCGTGATTGGTCAACGGCTGGATATGACCAAGGTCGAATCCGGCGTGCGCGCTGCGACGGCGGAACTTTCGCGCGAACGCGGCTGGAATGTCGCCGAAGCGATTATGACGACCGACACGCGACCGAAACGCGCCAGCCGAAAGATCAAGCTGGGCGGAAAAACGGTTACGATTGCCGGGGTGACCAAAGGCGCAGGGATGATTCATCCCAATATGGCGACGCTGCTGGCGTTTGTGACGACCGACGCAGCAATTACGAAATCGGCGCTACAGGCTTCTTTGAAATTTGCGGTCCATCGCAGCTTCAACCGTGTTTCGGTGGACGGTGACACGTCAACGAATGACACGCTCATCGCTCTGGCCAACTGCGCGGCGGAAAATCCGCCGATTGCCAAAGCTTCCGGCGCGGACTTTGAGGCGTTCACAAAAGCGCTGACTGATGTTTGCAGAGACCTGGCTATGGAAGTCGCGCGCGACGGTGAAGGGGCCAACAAACTGGTCACAATTCAGGTCCGCAGAGCGCCCAGCGAACGCGACGCCGAAAAAATAGCTGTGACCGTTGCCACCAGTCCGCTCGTCAAGACTGCTATTGCCGGTGCTGACGCGAACTGGGGAAGAATTCTGGCGGCGGCAGGACGCAGCGGAGCCAAATTCGATGTTTCAAAAGTCGAAATCAAAATTGGCAATCTGACTGTTGCCCGAAACGGGCGCGGTTTGTCCTTTAGCGAAGAACGCGCGCTGGAAATTCTGAAGCGCGACGAAGTGACCATCACAATTGATCTGCATCAAGGTGATGCCGACGTCACGGAATGGACCTGCGATATGACCGAAGGGTATATTCGCATCAATGCTGATTACAGAAGTTAGTGGATGGGAGCCAGAAGGGAGTAAGGGGCAAAGTTAGCATTGCCGAACTCCACACTCCTGAGTCTCGATTCCAATTTTCTTGCAACCGCTGTGGACGGTGGTTCGTAAGGAGCAAACGGCAAGTTACCGAAAACATTCGTTTTCAACGCAATTCAATCGGAGAAGAGGAAAAATGACCACGAAAAGCTTAAGGGCTGCGGCCCGCCATTTTGCGAGCTTGAGCCTGGCAATGTGCTGTGCGGTTACCGCCGTGTTGCCTGCCCGCGCGCAAGATCCTGCGCCAACGCAACCAACAGTTCAGCAACCCAGCCAGCCAGCCGCGACGCAAACTGGCCAGCAGGATCAGCAGGCAACGCAAGCCCCGACCTCGCGCCCAATTCCACAACGCACGATTGGCTTGCAAGCGGGCAAGGTTGCGAATTGGACATTGCGCGATGCGATTCTTGCCGCGCTTGAACACAACCCGGACATCGAAATTGAGCGCACCAATGTTCGCCAGGCAGGATTTGATCTGCTGTCTGCCGAAGGCGCTTACGATCCGATCTCAACACAGGGATTTTCGTACCGCTCCACCAGCCAGCCGAATACGCGCCCGTTTAGCGCCCTTGGCACAGGGGTGACTTCGTTAAACAACAAATCCCTTGTTTTCAATTTCGGGCATCAGGGCTTAATTTATAAATCCGGCGGAAATTACCAGGTCAATTTCAACAACACGCGGTCGTCATCGAATTCCAGCTTGTTCACCAACCAGTATGACCCGCAATTAAATTTCCAGATTGTCCAGCCGTTGTTCCGCAACTACAGAATTGATCCCAACCGCCGGCAAATTCAAATCAGCCGTAAACGATTGGACTTGTCGGATGCTGTGTTTCGTCAACGCGCAATTGAAATCATTTCGCGTACACAGCAGGCGTATTGGGATTTGGCCTTTGCCATCAAGGACGAAGAAATTCAGCGCGACGCTGTGAAACTGGCTGAAACACAGCTTTCCAACAACCAGCGGCAGGTCGAAGTCGGCACGTTGGCTCCGATTGATGTGGTTTCCGCGGCGACGCAGCTTGAATCGCGCCGTCAACAAGTCTTTGCCGCGATGAATTCCGTGGCGCAGGCCGAAAACGCGTTGAAAAATCTGACGCTCGGCCAGGGGAATTCCGATCTTTGGAACGCCCAGATCATTCCCGTGGAATCTTTTGATTCCAAGCCTGTGATGCTTCCTTTGGAAGATGCGCAGAAACTTGCCGTTGAAAATCGCCCGGAACTGAAACAATTCAACATTCAAAAAGACATCAACAAAACCGACATTGATTTCTTCCGAAATCAAGCTAAGCCACAAATTGATCTGGTGGGTGGCTACACAACCTTCGGCGTTGGCGGTAATCCTACTACTTCGACGCAAACAACGGGCAATTGTGTATTTCCTTATACAGGCCCAGTGAATACCGCTACGGGCAGAGTTTGCGTCGGTTCGCTTATCCCCGTACTTGATGGCCAGGGGCAAATCACCGGATTCAACCTTGGGGCGAGCACCATTCCCTACGTCGCCACCTCTACGACAGCTCCGAACGTTGCGAATGACTTTATCGGCGGATACGGCACAGGGTTGTCGAACCTGTTCAGCAATAAATATCGTAGCTGGAACGTCGGGGTGAACATCACCATTCCGTGGCGCAACCGCACGGCGAAAGCGAATTTGGGTCGCGCGGTCGAAGAAGAAAAGAAGATTGAATGGCAAACGCGCCGGCAGATTCAAAACATTGAAGTCGAAGTCCGCAATGCGGTTCAGTCCGTGGAAACCGCCCGGATGCGAATTGATGCTTCCAAAGCGGCGCGTGAATACGCCGAACAACAGCTTGATGGTGAAAATAAGAAATTCGCCGCCGGCCTTTCGACGACCTTCTTTATTTTGCAGCGCCAAAATGAATTGGCCGTTGCCCGTGGCAGCGAGCTGCGCGCCCAGGCCGATTACAACAAAGCCGTTGCTGAATTGCAGCGCGTGATTTCCACAACGCTTTCCAGCAACAGCGTTGAGATCAAACCGACACCGCAAGCTTCGATTAAGTAAGAAGCTTCGGGTCAAGAAAATCAGGCAGGATTGAGTGAAATACTCGGTCCTGCCTTTTTTGTTTTGGAGATTCCGGCGGGCACGCTGCGAAGCCTCGTACTTTCATCGCAATCGTCTTATCATCCGTTTGCCCGCGTCAGGGCGTCACCCATTTATCCAAGGAGCACACCCATGCAAAGCAAAATTTTCCGAACGTTATTACTTGCTGTTGTCGGATTTGTCTTCACCATTCAGCTTGTTTCCGGGCAGGGCAGAGGCGGCGGTCTTAGCCCCGAAATGGTTGCCCAGCGAAACGCGCTGGAAAAAGAGCTGAACGAAATTGCCGTTGTCGAACGCAAAGTGATGGTTCCCATGCGCGACGGCAAACGAATGGCCGCCGATGTGTATCGCCCGAAAGACACTTCGAAAAAATACCCGACGGTGTTTGTGCGCACGCCGTATAACTTCAACTACTGGGACGTGCGCAATGGCGTTGTGCGCGATATGAGCAGCGTGATTGAAGCCGTCAAACGCGGCTACGCGCACATTACGATGAATGAGCGCGGCCATTTTTTCAGCGAAGGCAATTACGACATTTTGGGCGCGCCTTTAAGCGATGGCGACGACGCGCTGAAATGGATTTCCAGCCAGTCGTGGTCAAATGGCAAAGTCGGAACCATTGGTTGCTCTTCGACCGCCGAATGGCAAATGGCTGTGGCTTCGCTGGGCAATCCGGCGTTTGCCGCGATGATTCCGCAAGGCTTCGGCGCAGGCGTTGGCCGAGTCGGCGAATACTACGAACAAGGCAACTGGTATCGCGGCGGCGCGGTGCAGATGCTGTTCATCGCCTGGCTGTACGGCGAACAAAATCAGGTTCGCCCGATGTTCCCGGCAAACACTTCTCGCGAAGATTTGATCCGCGCGTCGAAATCCTTCGATTTGGCCCAGCAACTTCCGCCCGTGGATTGGTCGAAAGCGCTACGGCATTTGCCATCAATGGACATTATGAAAGCCGTGGACGGCCCGCACGGAATCTTCGCCGACACGATGCCTGTGGATACCGGCGGCGCAATGATCAAACGCGCTCCGAACGATCCGGCCTGGTACAAAGGCGGTTTGTGGCACGACAACATGAAAATCAACGTGCCGGGTTTCTGGTTTATGTCCTGGTACGACGTTTCGGTGGGGCCGAATCTGGCGGCGTTCAACCACGTGCGGAAAACTGCCCGGCCAGACATTGCCAACCAGCAATACGCTGTCATCGCGCCGACACTGCATTGCGCGTACACACGCGCCAGCGAAAACACGGTTGTCGGTGAACGCAGCATGGGCGACGCGCGGCTGGACTATAAAGAACTGACCTGGGGCTGGTTCGATTACTTTCTGAAGGGCGAGCAAAACGGCATTCTGGAAAAAATGCCGAAGGTTCGTTACTTCACGATGGGCATCAACAAATGGCAATCCTCCGACACCTGGCCACCAACGGGCGCTGAGCCGGTAACATATTTCCTTTCCAGCAACGGCAAAGCCAACACGGGCGCTGGCGATGGCATGCTTAGCGTGGCGGCTCCGGCGACGGATGCTCCTGACAAATTCGATTATGATCCAATGAATCCCGTGCCTTCGTTTGGCGGAAACGTTTGCTGCACAGGCAACGCCGTGCAGGGCGGTTCTTTCGACCAGCGCAAGATGGAAGAGCGTTCGGACATTCTGGTTTACAGCACCGAACCGCTGAAAGAAGGAACCGAAGTCAGCGGCCCGATTGACGTGACCCTATATGTTTCTTCCGATGTCAAAGACACAGACTTCACGGTCAAACTGATTGACGTGTACCCGGACGGACGCGCCTACAACCTGGATGAAACCATCCAGCGCATGCGCTACCGCAACGGTTATGACAAGCCTTTGGTTTGGATGGAATCAGGCAAGGTCTACAAAGTGAAGCTGCAAGCCATGACTACCAGCAATTTCTTCCAGGCTGGCCACCGCATCCGCATCGAAGTCAGCAGCAGTAACTTCCCGCGCTTTGACCGGAACATGAACACCGGCGGCAAAAACTACGACGAAACCAAAGGCGTCGTCGCGCATAACGCCGTCCACCATTCGAAGCAGTATCCGTCGGAGATCAAACTGACCGTGGTAAAGAAAGTGGGCACGGCTAGTCGGTAACGGATTGACGGGCGACGGTTGAATTGCTGAGGGGGCTTTATGGCCAATAGCCATTTAACCGTCGCTGCAGGACGCATTTGTTTTTGCGCTTTCTACTGGTCGTTTACGGCCTGCATATGAATCAATCTGCGGCCTGCGATAAACCAGAAATGGAAGAGACAGATAAAGATGAATGGACAAAACCGAAAAGATATTAAACCCGGTCTCAAGGTAGAGATCGTTTTGAAGCAGGATCAAAGGACGGGCAAACGCACCACCGGCATCGTCAAAGACATTTTGACGAACTCTCCTTCTCATCCACACGGAATAAAAGTGCGGCTGGAAAGCGGCGAAGTCGGCAGAGTTCAAGAGGTGATTGAATGAAGGTTGTGTCGTTTGGGGCAGTTCTTGGCTTGTTGCTGTTGTCTGCGATTGGGTTCGCCCAGGTCGCCACAGAGAAGAAAGAGGCCAGTCCGAAAAGCCCAATCGTCAAAAAACTGCTTGGCACATGGAAGCTGGTGGAATTCGCTGGAACCATTGATGGTCAGCCAGTTACTCCGTTGAATGCGGGCAGGTTGACGTATGACGCCAGCGGCCAAGTCTCTCTGCACATGATGGTGCAGGAGCGCCAGAAGTTCGTTTCCGACAAGAAACGGCAGAGCACCAAAGAAGAAGCCAAAGCCGCCTTTGATGGCTACGTTGCCTACTTTGGCCGGTTTCGAGTAGATGAAGCCAATGGATTCGTCATTCATCAGATCGAAGGCAGCATCTTCCCGAATGAAATCGGAAAAGAGAGCATTCGGTACTACGAACTTTCCGGCGACCGATTGACTCTGAGGGTGACCAATCTGGTGGACGGCAAAATTGCTCCCAAATCCTCTTCGACAGCCTACGTGATTTGGGAACGGATGAAATAGGCCATAACGATGAAAGAAACCAGTGAATACGTCGCGTTGTTAAAGGCGCTGCATTTCGCGTCCATCAAACACAAAGACCAGCGTCGCAAAGACGAAGAGGCTTCGCCGTACATCAACCATCCGATTGAAGTTGCAGAACTGCTGGCGCGCGTCGGACAGGTGACGGATCTTGTTGTGCTGCAAAGCGCCATCCTGCACGACACCATCGAAGACACACAGACGACCGCAGAGGAGATAGAGGAGTTATTTGGGGCAGAGGTTCGTTCCGTTGTCCAGGAGGTTACGGATGACAAAAGCTTGCCGAAAGACGTGCGCAAGCAACTTCAGATCGAACATGCACCGCACATTTCAACCCGCGCGAAATTGGTGAAGCTGGCTGATAAAATTTCCAACGTGCGGGCCATTCAGCAAACTCCTCCTGCAAACTGGACATTGCAACGTCGCAGCGCGTATCTGGACTGGACAGAGCAAGTCGTGGAGGGGCTGCGAGGCTGCAATTTCCACCTGGAAGAGCTTTATGATCAATATTTGCAAAGCGGCCGGGCAACGCTCGACGGTAGACAGACCTAGCCATAAATCTCCGTCTATCTGATTTGAAGACGCGTAAAATAAAAAGATGACACAAAAAATAATTACCAGCCTGCCAGATGCCATTGCCGAGATTACACAAGCTGACATCACGAACGGATTGCAACTTTGCCTTGCCGACGAAGTTTGGCGTGATGAGCCGGGCGCTTCAATCACGGGAAAAAATATCGCCATCATCGTGTTCACTGCGGTAAGCCGAGGACTAATGCCTGATGGAGACGAGCAGCACACTGGCTATAAGCTTTACCGATTCAGCGCACGTTCAAATTCTTGAGCTTGTGGAACGGCAACTGGGCTAAGTCTTGATCTTTAACCTCCGAGCCTGATAGTTTTTTTGCGTAAATCTTTACGTAGAGCGGAGAGCGGATGGAAAATCCCCATTGGCAGATCGGTATCTTTGGCACGTTTGATGTTCAGAACTATGGCGACCTGCTTTTTCCGATTATTGCTGAAGCGGAATTGGAAGAGCGGCTTGGTGCGGTGACGCTTCACCGATTTTCCTATCATGCCAAAACGCTTCCACATTGGCCTTACAAGGTTACTTCGGTCGCAGAACTGCCGCAGATGGCTGCCAACTTGGACGGCATTCTTATCGGAGGCGGATTCCTGATTCGTTTTGACAAGAAAGTTGCTCCAGCTTACAAGCCGCCCGCGCCGACAATTCATCATCCGACAGGGTATTGGCTGACGCCCGCGTTGATTGCCTTGCAGCATAACATACCGGTTGTTTGGAATGCGCCCGGTATGCACTGCAATGAAATACCTGACTGGGCTGATCCGCTGATGGAGATGGCGTTTTCGCTGAGCAGTTACATTGCCGTCCGGGATGAACCTTCGCGAACAGCGCTTTCCCGGTTTGCCAATACGGATAAAGTCACTGTTGTGCCTGACACGGCATTCGGCCTCGCCCGACTGCTGGATAAACGCCTCTCATCAGAGTTTGATCGTTTGCGCGAGGCGGCAGGTTTGACCAAGCCCTACATCGTTATCCAGGCCGCCCTGGGATTGGATCGTTTTTTGAGCTTTGTCAAAAAGCACGCAGACCTTTTGCAGGATTACCAGTTTCTGGCTTTGCCTATCGGGCCTGTGCTGGGCGACCACGAAAGAATTTTAGACTCCGATTTGCCCGGCTTGGCACGTTTGCCCGTATGGCCGCACCCGCTGCTGTTGGCGGAAGTGATTAGTAAATCGGCAGCAGTTGTGGGGTACAGCTATCATCTGGCCATCACCGCGCTTACTTCCGGCGTGCCTGTTTTCACGCCGATTGATCTTTCAACCGGAAAGTATTCGGCCTTGCTTGCCTACGAAAGAATTTTTCCGCTTCCTGAAGATGGCGTGTCTGAGCCTGAACAATTTGTTTCGCGGTTAGGCAAGACCGCGCCCTGTCAGGCTGTGCAGGTCGCACGGGATCAATCCGCTCACCATTGGGATCAGGTCGCGGCAGTCATCAAAGCCGGAGACACTGCTACACGACCAGCACTCAATCGGTTTTGGCAATCGCTGCCAGATTTGCTGGAAACCGCAGCAGACCAGTACGAGGAATTGTGCCAACAAGCAGGGAAACCGAGCGCGCGCGGAAAGACACTGGTAAATGCTGCGCTTGATGCTGAGAGCGCTGAAAAACAGAAACGCATTGATGAATTGGGCAAACTTCTGGCATTGGCCCGCGCAGAGATTGTGGCGCGTGATGATCGCATTGCGGCACTTTATAACTCCTCTTCAATGAAAATCACCGCTCCGCTGAGAGTTCTGTTGGATAGATTGAAACGTTTGGTAGGTAAAAAATGATAGACCTGACACAAATTGCACGGCACACGCTGCAAACACAGCCTTACGCCTGGGCGGAAATCGGCAACCTGTATTCGCCCGAAAACGCAGCCGCCTTGGCAGCGACTTATCCTCGTGACCATTTCAAAACAGTTGTGGGATACGGCGGCGAAAAGGATTACGAATACGAAGCACGCGAACTGTGTCCGATGGGAGAACTTACTGTTTCGCATGCTGCGGAGTTAAGCGAAGCCTGGTTAAGTTTGGCGCACGATCTGCTTTCGCCTGCTTACCGTGCCGCAATGTCCTTGCTGACCGGGCGCGACCTGACCGTTGTTCCGATGGAAATCAACATCTTTCATTATGGACCGCGCGCCAGTTTGGGAGCGCATACAGACCTGCCGGATAAACTGGTTACGCACGTGCTCTATTTCAACCAGGCGTGGGATAGAACGCAGGGAGGTTGTTTGAACATACTGCGTTCCGCCAATCCATCAGATGTCGCAGCCGAAATTGAACCGATCGTTGGAAACTCTGCCGTGCTGGTGCGCTCAGACGACTCGTGGCATGCCGTATCACGTGTCGTTGATGAATGCCGCTTATCTCGGCGCAGCATGACCGTGACCTTCTATCAGCACGGCTCTATCAGTTCCATGTGGCCGCCAGGCGACACGACACCCTTGCATCAATACGAAGTTCCTGACTCGGAGCTTGATGCGCGTCCAACGAACTTTTTGGCGCGCTGGCGACGCAAGTTCAACTCGTAGCTGCAAGAGAAAGGCTGCAACTCCATTTTCGCGGGACTGTTCGCAGCCAGCGTTCTCTGTTTTAATTGCCTGGCATAAAGGAAATTCCGAAAGACTGGGGACATTGTTTCGTCTTTTAACCGTTACACAGCATGAGTCAAGCAACGAAAAAGCAACTTGCAACACTGGAAATTCAATTTCGGCGAACGGGTGAACGTCGGTATGCCGTAACAATTCATCGAAGCGGCCAAGCGCCAATGGAGATGAATCCTGCGCCGGGTTTTGACCCGCTGATGCCGCACGACCTGTTGCACTTTATCGTTGAAAGCGAACTTGGGTTGCAGCAGGGAATCTTCGGCCAGATTGCCATAGGCGGGACTGCCGGAACCTTTTTTGCGGTCGCTTCAACGGGCGAAAGCAATCGTGGCGCTGCTCGTACGCGAAGACGCGCAAAGCAGCGGGGAGAGAAACTGCTTCGCGAAGGCAGTGAAGATTCGGCGCAATCGGAACGCGCAACCGGCATCTGTTTGTACGAATGGCTGGCCAGGTCTTCCGATTCCGGTTGCCGAAAGCGTGCGGCTGAAATGGCTTTGCAAGCGAAGGAAAGTCGCGGTCAGCTAGCCGCGACAGAAAGCCAAGCGTTGAACGACGCCATGATCAATCGAATCTGCGCCCGGATGGACGAACTGAGCGCGCGTTGGTCGGCGTTGGAAATCGGGCAGTCCTTGACGGTTACATGGCTGGGCAAAAACTGATTTTCAGATGGGACTTCGCCAGGTTCGTCAGAAATTTAGCTATTCCTTGGGTGTGCTAATATTCGAAAACCATTCGACAACCACGGTTTGATTTCGCACAAAGGATGTATTGTTTGTTTCAGTGGGATGAAATGGAGAAGCAATGGTTATAACACTTACAACGGAACTGGAAGAGT
>CAYLJQ010000046.1:0-19265 GCA_964383955.1 uncultured Heliomicrobium sp.
GGTTCCAATGCTCGCCAATATCAAAAACTGGTGAAGGAATACGGAATCGGATTTGAAACCAGAAGCGGCAAGGTGGTTGACGAAACCTTCGATACGCTCAGCGAATATGGCCCGGAGCTGATTGAAAACTATGGCCTCCTGATGGAAAACAAGGCGGTCATCAAACGCTACTTTGCCGGCGTTTTCCGCGAGGGAAGAATCAGCACGCAAGCGTTGATTCGAATCAGCAGTTCCATGTGGTTTGGACCTTTTGAAGCCCCTCGGTTCCGGCAATTTGCCGGATTTTTGCGCGATCGCTTTCAGGTTCCGGATCATGTCATTGGCCCAATGCTGGCCAGTGTAGGCGATTCGATCTGGTTGCGGCAGGTGATGTCGCGCCGATCGGGAGCGCAGGAATTTCGGCAAATCCTTAGCAAAATTGCGCCCACCAGCGAAAATTCCGGAAATGCCTTTGCGCCCGCGTTGCAACTGATGGTCATCGGCGAAGAGCATAAAATTCCGTTCAACACGCTGATTGCCTTTTTGGATGACCTGAAGCTGAAGCCAAATGATTTTGGCGCGTTCAGCGCGATTGAATTCAACCTGGGCGCTTACCGGATGGCAAACGATATCAAATGCCCGACCTTTGCCCAGTATGTTCGCAAACTGCTGGATGAATACGGCATTGACATCAATCAGGAATCCGCGCGCATGCTTCTGTATTCGTACCGGGAATTCAAAAACGACGGCGATGCCCTGCAATCCTTGCTTTCACCGAAATACAGCGAAACCAAAGCGTTCTTGAAGAGCGTCGGAACTGTTTCGACCAACATCTGGAATTTGCAGCGAATTGCAATCTTGTCGCAAACCCTGACGCCAGAGAAACGCGCGAAGATCACGAAAATGGCTCGTGAATTGGCCATTGAGTTGACGGTTGCCGACATTATGTTCCTGGCCGAAATTTCCGACAACGATGAAGAGATCAAGCTGCTGCTAGACCGCAAGGCATTGGTTGCGGGAGTCAAAGACATTCCGATTGATCGCATTGTCGAACGCAGCCACAACGATCTGGTCAAAGAACTGGAGCGGGAAATTGCGGTTGCCAATAGCAATGGCCTGTTCCGAACCGTCAGACGGCTAAGGAATATGATCAACCAGGAAAAGATGGCTTATACAGAGCGGGTTGACCCAAACAAGTTGACCAACATTCAATTGAGTCGTTTGCTGATTTTCCATCGCTCGCTGGAAGTGCCGGGATTTATGGATACGGTTGGCTGGAACGTGTCGCTGGATTTGCAGAATGAACGCAGCGAAGGCGGCGGTTATCTGGGATATGACAAGGACATGGCCATGGTCACGATGGTTGCAGGTCAGCCCGGAGACAATCGTCAATACAGGCCCATCAACATGAACCGCGCGCCTGCTTCGTTGGCGCTGTTTCACAACCACGCGTTCAAAGACACTTTTGCCCAACAGTATCTGGGGTTTGTCGGCAAGATGTTCCCGTTCCTGCCGAAAAACAAAAACAAGAACGCGTTTGCCGGTCCCAGCGGCTGGATAGGCGCGAAGAAGGGCGACATTTCCGCCGCGGCAGAATCCGAATTGCCGTCGTTCATCATCACCAAAATCGGTTACCCGCAAAATCCTGACGGCAGCAAAGACAAGAAAAAACTGCTGGTGAATTTTGACTGGGTAATCGTGGACAAACTTTCCGGCGAAGCCTTGCGGTCTGACCGTGGCGTTTTCACCGTCCCGTATTACGGCGATGGCGAACTTGGCAAATTGAAATGGCCGTCGAAGAAAGAAATGCGGCGACGCGACAAAGAGTTGATGCTCAAATGCCCGCCGCTGTTCAAACAGGAAACGGCGGTTGGAAATACCGGGCAACAACAGTAGCGACCGGCTTTTCGCAAACACTTTTTCTCAACTAAAGCACCATAGCAAAAAGAGCGCAGAGATCGTAAAGACTCTGCGCTCTTTTAATTTCGGAGCAATAGGCACCTAGTGGGAATGGGGAGCCTGATTCAGAATTACTTTTCCTGTGAAGCTTTCGTCAAACAATCCCGTCCGCTCTTTGGCCTGAATGCTGACACTGCCGCCTGAAAATTTCAGCCGCAACCGATAACAGTTTGTATTGGCAATTTCATCATATTCCAAATAGAACGTCTGGCCGTCTATCCAGTACCCGCTGACTGCGACTGGCAACGCCATTGGCCCATCACCGCTGACAATGGGAATTCCATTCAAGCCGATAGCTCTTGTTTCATTGAAGGTCGCGGTCCCCTGAATTTTGGCGGAACGCCCGAACTGATACTGCTTCGGGGAGGCGGCAAATGTCAGCCGAGCTGTCGCCGCTTGATCGTTCGCAAACGTAAGCGAGAGTGTTTTCAGACCGATCCAGTTCGTTTCCATCTCGAAAGTTTTCCCCGAAATCGCTTTTGCCAGTTCAGGAGGTTTCACTGCAAATGTCTGCGCAGGCGCTTTCGCGGCTTCGGCGATGGCAGCTTTCAGTTTGGCGACGCCGGATGGATTGGCGGGCAACGAAGCACCTGGCTTGATGGCTGGCAAAATCAGCTTCATCACTTCGCCGGTTGAAAAACCTCCGCCGGTCAAAACAATGACTGTGTTCAGATCAGGCAGAACGCTGATCTGTTGACCGCCTCGTCCAGAAGCTTCAAATGCGATTGGCCCTCCGGCTTTCGGAATCCACCAGCCGTAACCGTAATCACGCACGTTGCCGGTCGTCTTTTGCGACCTGGTCGCTTGTTCCACCCAGGATTCAGGAATGATTTGTTTGCCTTGCCAGTTGCCTCGATTCAGCGCCAGCAAACCCAGCTTGGCCATATCGCGCGGCAGCAAGTGCAAATTGCCGAAGCCGTGATTGATGTCTTGATGATCGGCAGGCCAGATGAAATTTTGAATGCCCAGCGGCTGGAACAACGCTCGCCGCGCAAAGGCTTCAGTGCTCATACCTGTGGCTTTGGCAATGGCCGCCGACAGCAAATGCATGCCGCCGCTGCAATACACAAAGTTCGCGCCGGGTTCCGCGACCATCGGTAAATCCAGCATGTGCCAAACATCGTTTGGCGAAGCCAGCATCTCCCACAAAGTCGGTTCGCCGCGCGCCGCTTTGCAATCCAGGCCCGAAGACATCGTCATCAAATGATCCAGCCGGACTTGTGCCTTGCGTTCGTCGCGGTTGGCAACGTTTGCGCCGGAAAAATAATTCAGCATCGGGTCTTTCACTGATTTGATTTTGCCTTGCGCAATGGCGATTCCGGCCAGCGTCGTCGTCACGCTTTTGGTGACAGAGGCTATGTCGTGCGGAGTTTTGCCGTCATACGGATGAAAATAGGCTTCGGCGACCAGCGTCCCATTACGAATCACCAGCAAGCTGTGAATGCCGTTGATGTTTTTGCGCGCCGTTTCAATTGCCACCGCCAATTGGTCAGAATCCACGCCTTGCGCTTCTGGCATTGACGGACGCAGCACCTGCGAGGTTTGCAACCCTTTCGGATCATCCACGAACAGCATTCGCTCGAACGCTTGCGGGTCGTTGCCAACGCGCGGGTCGCCAGCTTCTTTCAGCGTCGCCATTAACTGCGCCGACAGCTTTGCTTTTTGTTTGGCATAAGCCGGATCAGCGGCGACGTTTTTCATCTGCTGCGGGTCTTTGCGCAAATCGAACAATTCTTCCGCCGGACGTTTGGCAAACGCGTAATTGTAATGCCGCCCCCATTTCGGATCGTTGCGATGCGCCACCAGCCAGGCTTTGGTTGGGCTGGCGTCCATGTCTGCAAAACCCGAATAGGTGTCTTCTTCCAGTTGCTGCGCGGAAGGAGCGCTGGTCGGCGTGACTTCTTTGGGATCGCCCATCGGCCAGCGGTCGGGCGCAAAATTGCGAATGTACAAAAACTCCGGCGTTCGCAATGCGCGTTGCGGATACGACTGAAAATTCGCGCGGGCAGTGTGAACGTGGCGTTCGCGTCCGCTGATCACTGAGTTGCGTGTCGGGTCTACCTGGCCGCTTTTGCCGGATTGCAGCAAGCCCCACAAACTGCGGCTATTGAGTTTGTCTGGCAGCTTGACGCCAGCGGCTTCCAAAAAGGTCGGAGCCAAATCCGGCAAGCTGACCAGATCATCCACGATGCGCCCGCCTTTTACGCCCGGAACTTTAACTACCAGCGCAACGCCGGTTCCGAAATCATAAAGGTTGCATTTGCCATTTGTAACGCCGGGCATTCCGTGGTCTCCGCTGACAACAATCAGCGTTTTTTCCAGTTCGCCGGTTGCTTCCAGCCGTTTCAGCAGCAAGCCGACATAGGCATCCCAAGCCTGAACCTCGCCCAGGTAATCCGCCACATCTTCGCGGATTTCGGGCACATCGGGCAAAAACGCGGGCAGCTTGCCTTTTAGCGAATCCGGTTCGATGCCCCACAAAGCTTTGCCGGAGCCTTTGATCCAGCGGCGATGCGTGGTTGTCGCGCCGAAAAAATACAGGAACGGTTGTCCGGCTTTGCGGTCAGCCAAAAAGTCATCAAAGTTGCCGCGCACCTGGGAAAAGATTTTTTCGCGCGCATCGGCCAGTGTCGCGCCTTTGGCAATCATTTCCGTGGCGTTTTCGGAAAAATCGTTGGGCAGGTTTCCTGCTTTTTCATATTCGTATTTTCCCGCGCCGAACGGAGCGTCCACAGGCGAACCCGGGCTCCAGACTTTGTACGTTTCGCCGATGTGATACCCGGCATCCCGCAGCAACAGCGGGAAGCTGGGAATCGCCGTGTCCCAACGAGCTTCGCGCAAAATTGCTCCGCGTCCTGTGTTGAAAAAGTAGCGACCGGAAAGCAGGGAACTGCGGCTGGGAGTGCAGGAAGGCGCATTGACAAAGGCATTGCGGAACAACACGCCTTCGCGCGCAACGCGGTCAACATTCGGCGTTTTGACGATCTGGTTCAGGCTTGGGTATTTCTCGATTTCGGCAAAGATGCTGGCGTAACGCCCCCAGTCGTCAGCAAAGCAAAATAGAATGTTCGGTTTGTCGGCGGCTTGGGCGGCCTGCTTTGGGTCTAAAGAAAAAAACTGAAGCGCCAGCAGGAACACAACAAGAACGGTTTTACCGCAAACGGCAATGCGTAGGTTTGTTTTGGTCATAGGTGTTCAGATGAAGGTTTGGGAATTCACCACAAAAAGCACAAAACTCACAAAATAGTTTATGTGCCTTTTGAGCTTTTTGTGGTTACCATTTTCCATCCAATCAGCGTAAGAAGGGCAATCAATCGTTTGCAGGTCGTGGCGGATTCGCCCAGTGACCTGAAAGATCAACGCCACTGACCAGCACACCTTTTAGGTTCCAATCCATTCCGGCGCGAACCTCCGCGGTGGTGTATCGAATCGCCAATCCGTTGCGCCGCCTGGTCGAATTGTTCGCTTCAGAGCCGTGCAGCAATAAATCGGAATGAAGGGAAATCTGGCCGGCTTTCAGCGCGTTATAAACCGGCGCGCCGAAAGTTTCGGCTTCCGGCACAACCTGATTCAGAATGCTGGGATCGCTGTCTTCCGTCAGTTGATACGTCAGATGGCCGAAATGGTGCGAACCCGGAATAAATTTCATGCAGGCGTTTTCCGGGTCGGCATCGTCAATCGCCAGCCAGACCGTAACGGCGTTTGAAGGCGTCAATGGCCAATAGCCCGCGTCCTGATGCCAGCCTACCGTTCGTCCGTCGCCCGGAAGTTTGCAGAAATAATGAGAACCCCAGCCGACGACGTTTTCGCCCAGCAGGTCTTTGACGTACGCGACAATCCGCGGTTCGGTCAGCAGGTCGTAAACTTTGCCGTACAACAAATGCGCCGTCTTGATTGAATAATTGTCCTGTCCCGAAGCCAGAACCTTTGCCAGCAAATCGTCAAAATAGCCACGATGTTCGGCAATTTCCGCTTCGCTGAAAATGTTGATGCCGGTGATGTACCCGTCGCGGTTGAAAGCTTCGATTTGCGCTGGTGTCAGCACCTGTGGGTTTGAAACTTGCGCAGGATGAAAGCGCAGGTCACGGTTCATTGCGGCCAATCGGTCTTCTTCCGGGAAGAGTTTCTGAAACTCCGGATTTTGATGTTGATTGATGGTTTGAATTGAAGATTCTGTCTGCATGATGTTGCGGAGTATTCACTCGCACGGCCATAATCGCAATGCTTGATCGAGCGGTAAAAATACATTTTCGCCCACGAAGGCACACGAAGAAAACACGAAGAAAACTTTAGACAGGTTGGACAGGATTCAACAGGATGGAGAGCTTGATTGGAACGATGGCAAATCCTGTTCAATTTTGTAAATCCTGTCCACGCTCGTCTTCTTCCTTCGTGTCTTCTTCGTGTGACTTCGTGGAAAAACTTTCCTGAAAAACTATGTACAACCTGGACGAAACACAGCAACAAATCGTGCGAAGTCTGCGCGAATTTGTCGAACGAGAAGTGCTGCCCACGGCCAGCAAGCTGGAACACGACAACGAATATCCGCACGCGCTGGTTGAAAGCATGAAAAAGCTGGGGCTGTTTGGCGCAAACGTGCCGGAAGAGTTTGGCGGCCTGGCGCTCGGCTACACGACTTACGCGCTGATGATGGAAGAGCTGGCGCGCGGCTGGATGAGTTTGGTTGGCCCGATCGGTACGCATTCGGTTTGCTGCGACATCATCACGCGGTTCGGAACCGACGAGCAGAAGCAGCATTTTTTGCCAGAAATGGCGACGGGCGAACGGCGTGGCGGGTTGGCGCTAACCGAATCTGATGCAGGAACCGATGTGCAGAATTTGCGAACGACCGCCGTGCGCAAAGGCGACGGCTACGTCATCAACGGTTCGAAAATGTGGATCACGAATGGGCGCTACGGCAACACCTTTGTGCTGGCGGCGAAAACTGATCCGAAGGCTCAACCGGCGCACAAAGGCATTTCGGCATTCGTCATTGAAAAAGGGGGCGAAGGCTTCACCGTCCAGCGCGACATTGATAAGCTCGGTTACAAAAGCGTCGAAACCTGCGAACTGCTGTTCGAAGATTTCTTTGTCCCGGCGGAGAACCTGATCGGTGGGCGCGAAGGCGAAGGCTTCAAACAAATCATGACCGGCCTGGAAAGCGAACGCATCAACGTCGCCGCGCGCGGCGTAGGGCTAGCGCAAGCCGCGTTTGAAGATGCGATTCATTATGCGCAACAGCGGCGAACGTTCGGCAAAGCAATCGCCGAACATCAAACGATTCAGATTATGCTGGCTGAAATGGGAACCAAGATCGAAGCCGCGCGCTTGCTGGTTCGTTCGGCGGCGGAAAAGAAAGATCGCGGCGAACGCTGCGACCTGGAAGCGGGAATGGCGAAGTTATTTGCCACGGAAACCGCGCAGGAAGTGGCGCTGCTGGCTATGCGCGTACACGGCGGCAATGGTTACGCCAAGGATTTTCGCGTCGAACGGTATTATCGCGACGCTCCGCTGCTGATTATTGGCGGCGGAACAAACGAGCTTCAACGGCTGATCATCGCCAAAGGCCTGATCGCTAAATATAAGGTTTAATTCTCTACGCAGCAGATAGAGAGACAGAGGGAAGGAGGGAAAGAGAGAAGAGGGGTATGTCAGTGGTAGTTCATATCTCTCTGTCCCTCTATCCCTCCGTCCCTCTATCCCTCATCGAACTTCGTTGGAAGAAAAGGGGAACATGGCAGGAAGATACCTGGAAGATTTCAACGTCGGCGACGTTTACAAACATTGGCCGGGACGCACGGTCACGGAATTTGATGACACCTGGTTCAGCTTGATGACGATGAACCAGAACCCGCTGCACATTGACGAACATTACGCGCAAAGCACACAGCACGGGCGGCGGCTGGTCAACGGAACGTTCATTTTCAGTTTGGTCGTCGGCATGTCCGTCAACGATGTCAGTTTGCATGCCATCGCCAATCTGGAATACGAAAGCGTCAAACACGTCTTGCCCAGCTTTCACGGCGACACGATTTACGCCGAAACGGAAGTGCTGGAAATTCGCGAATCGCAAAGCAAGCCGGATCGCGGCGTGGTGTATGTCGAAACGCGCGGGCGCAATCAAAACAGCGAAGTTGTTCTGACGCTGCGTCGCCGTGTGTTGATTCCGAAAAGGAGCAAAGCCTGATGCGAAGCTTGTTATTTGTCCCCGGCATCTCGGAAAAGATGATGTTGAAGGCGCGCGACCTTGACGCCGACGCTTTGATTCTGGACTTGGAAGACGCCGTTTCGCCCGACCGCAAATCCGAAGCTCGGCAAACGGTCACGCGAATGCTCAGCGAAACCGATTTTGGCGCAAAACCGGTTTTCGTTCGCATCAATCGTCTGGCCGCGGGTTACAGCGAAGAAGACGCCAGGGCAGTTGCTGCAAGCCGTGCTTTTGGTGTGGTGATGCCCAAAGTTGATCATCCTGAGGAAGTCGCGGCGGTTGCCAAATTGTTGGCCAGTCATCAGCGTCTGATCTGCATGATCGAATCTCCGCGCGGGGTTCTGAACTGTCCGGCGATTGCCGAAGCCAGTCCGATGATTGATGGGCTGATGTTCGGTTCGGCGGATTTTTCCACGGCGACGCGCGCGCGGCTGACGGAAGGCGAACCGGAATTGTTGGTTGCTCGGTCGCGCATGCTGTATTCGGCTCGTGCCGCTGGCATTGACGCGTACGATGCGCCGTACTTTTCCATCCCCGACCTGGATGGACTTCGCAAGGACAGCGAACGAGCGCGCAATCTTGGGTACGATGGCCGCGCGATCATTCACCCTTCGCACATTGCCACGGTCAACGAAGTTTTTGCGCCTTCGGAAGCGGAAATCGCGCAAGCGCGCAAAATCGTTGTGGCGATGAGTGAAGCGCTGGCTCGCGGATTGGCTGCCGTGCAGTTTGAAGGCCAGTTGATCGAACCACTGCACGCGCGTGCCGCACAGCGAATTCTGGATGTGGCGGAAAAATTCAGGAAATAAATTCGATGTCCGATTCCGGCGAGAATGAGCGAAACAAACCCGCTACGATCTCGACCTATGAAGACACAAAGCAATTTTCAAATCCGTCCCTTGTCGCCGGAAGTGGCTGAAGCCGCCCGAAAAAACCGCGTGGATCGTTTCGGCAACGCGCTTACTGTGTTGCGAGATGGCAATCCACATCAATGCCGAGTTTGTCTGACGATGTCGAAACCTGACGAAGGCGTAATCCTGTTGGCCCATTGCCCTTTTGAATCAAACCAGCCGTACGCTGAAACAGGCCCGATCTTTGTGCATGAGCGTCTTTGCCAACCATACACTGACGATTCGGCGTATCCGGCGGAGTTTCCTCGTTCTGCTGTTGTGTTGCGCGGCTATTCCAGTGAAGATCGCATTGTTGCCGCCGAAGCCGTCGGCGAGCGCGTGGTGGAAAATGTCATCGGCGAGATGTTTGCGAATCCGGCGGTTGAATATCTTCACGCGCGAAACCTGGGTTACGGCTGTTTTATGTTTCGGATCAACCGGAATTCGCAGCCGTTGATTTAGTTTTGTGCCGTGACCCTTCCTGGAGCGGCATTTTAATTTCGCCCGCACAAAACCAGCGGAAATGGTGCTTGTTAAACCCGCAAGAACACAGGCCATGGTGATTGCCAAACCGGAGAAGTGGTAAATCAGGTTGCCTGTATGCGGGGCAAAGATCGTGAAAGATTTGGCAGCGGCAAAGGCAAAATGAACACGCAGCTAACTTCATCTTAACTTGACCAGTCGGAATTCGTGATTTACCCTTCTCGCCTACTTCACCAAGTAGGAAGCATCCGTAATTCAACTCAGTAGTTTTTTTGGGTCAGGCGCTGTCCCGCAATGGCGTGAAGGCCCGCAATAACAGACGTCCGATAGAAGACGCCGCTTCCAAACTAAGCTTTCCAGCCTGACGGCTACCAGGGATGAAATCAGTATTGCACTCAAGCTTTGAGCGATGGCGGCATCGAACCGTCATTTTACTCAATTACTCGTAACCCTTTTTCTTCAAGCGAGGGAGAATTATGTTTAAGTCAACTTCGTATCGCTTGCTTTCTGCAGCGTTGCTGTTTGCTTTCTGCTTTATGTTAGGCAGTGGCAAAGCATTTGCTCAGGCGCAAGCCAGCACCGGCCAGATATCCGGCCTCGTGCGTGATGGTCAGGGCGCTGCCGTCGCAGGCGCGACTGTCAAAGCTGCTAACACACAAACCGGTTTGGAGCGTTCAACAACCGTCAGTTCTGATGGCCTTTATCGTTTCGTGCTTTTGCCGCCAGGCACTTATAAAGTCTCGGCTGAAGCCACCGGTTTCGCGAAAACGGAGCTGACCGGCGTTACAGTGACAGTCGGCCAGATTACCGACCTCAATGTCACTCTGGGCGTCCAGGCAGTTTCCGAAGCCGTGACGGTCACGGCGGAAGTCGTTCAAACGACAACATCTCAGCCGGACGCAGTGGTCAGTGAAACGCAGATCAACAATCTGCCGATCAATGGCCGCCGTTTTCAGGATTTCGTCACGCTGACGCCAACCGCACAGGTTGAACCTTCCCGCGGTCAGATTTCGCTTTCCGGCCAGCGCGGCATCAACGCCAACGTCAACATTGACGGTGTGGATTACAACCAGCCGTTTTTCGGCGGGATTCGTGGTGGCGAGCGTTCAAATAACGCCTTCACCATTCCGCAGGAATCCATCAAAGAGTTTCAGGTAGTCGCTGCCGGTTATTCCGCCGAATTTGGGCGTTCGACCGGTGGGTTGGTGACTGCCGTCACCAAATCCGGCACGAACAATTATCACGGTTCGGCGTTCTATCTGCTTCGTCACCGCGAACTGTCAAAGACCAACAGCTATTACGACGCGCTGTCGGCCAATCTGGGCCGTGAAGTCATTGCCGCGCCGACGCAGCAACAGTTCGGCGGTTCGTTCGGCGGAGCGTTGAAGAAAGACAAAGCTTTCTTTTTCGGTTCGTATGAACAACAACGCTTCCGCAATCCGCGCCAGGTCTTTTTCGACTTGCTGCAGAATGTCACGGCAACTCCCGCGACACAGGAAGCTTTCGATTTTTACAAGGCGCAGCAAGTTCCGTTTGAACAGACCAACGACGCGAAAGCCGGTTTGGCCCGTTTTGACTATAACTTCAACGAAAACCATCGTTTCAATGTCCGTTACAGCCAAAGCAATAACAATGCTTTGAACGCCAATGCGACGGGCAATGCTCTGTTCCCGACAACGGTTAGCGCGCTGTCAAACAACGGCACGGAAAAAGATCGCACCTACACCATCACCGGCCAGTTGACCGATTATTTTGCTGGCAATCTGGTCAACGAACTGCGCTCGCAATACACGCGCGAAGTCCGTCCTCGTTTGGCGAATGCCGAATCACCCAACGTCACCAACGCAATAGGCCGTTTTGGAACGGTGAATTTTTTGCCGACAACGCAGTACGACTGGCGCTTCCAGCTCTTCGAAAACCTGACCTGGATTGTTGGCAACCACACCACCAAATTCGGCGCTGAAATCAATCACACCTTTGCCGATCAAACTTTTGCGTTTAACCAGTTCGGTTCTTTTAACTTTGGCACAAACACCGTGGCAACCTTGCTGGACATTTTGTCGTACACGCCCAGCATCACGACCGGGGTTGTGAATCGTTTCGATACCACACAGGCGACTTACTTGCGCCAGATTGGCAACGGACAACTTCAACTGGATGTAGATGAATTTTCGTTTTTTGCGCAGGATTCGTGGCGCATTAAACCGAACTTCACCTTGAATTTCGGCCTGCGCTGGGAGGGGCAATTCAATCCGTCGCCAGACACCAGCAACAGTGTTGTCACGAACAAACTCCGTGGCTTCCGGTTCCCGTCCGGGCATATTGTTGATCCAAGCTACATCCCTGATGTGGCTGATCAGATAGCGCCACGTCTGGGATTTGCCTGGGATCCTTTCAACAATGGCAAAACAGTCGTGCGCGCCTTTGCGGGAACTTATTATGCCCGTACACCGATGCTGTTGTTGGCCGGGCCGCTCAATAATTTCCGTAATCCGCCGGGCGACGTCACGTTGACCTTGCCGATTCCAGTTCCGGTCAGCAACCCGAACAACACTGTTTACAAACAGTTGAAGTTAATTGGAGTTGATCTGAACAACTTCACGTTGGACAAGCTGCCTGTTCTGACCAGCGCACAGATTCAATCTGTGGTGGCGGCTCTTGGGCTGGCCAATTTTGATCCGTTTACCAACATTGCTGTGACGACTTGGGCGAATGATTTCAAGAACCCAAAATCGTACCAGTATGGTGGTGGTGTCGAACGTGAACTTGGCGGTGGATTCAGCGTTGGCGTTGATTATAGCCAGGTAAATACCTTTTACCTGCAACGCAATCGTGACTTGAATCTTCCTTTGCCAGTGCTTCGTTCGACGACCACTGACCCGGCTCAGCGCCCGTTTTTTGGCGTTCGCGCTGGTTCAAACCCACTTCAGTTTCGTCCAATCCCAACCTTGGGGCAAATTCAGGTTCGTGAGTCCACTGGACGGTCTGTGTATCAGGCAATGACCGTTCGTGCCAACCTCCGCCGCAAGCGAGTCCAATTGAGCGCTTTCTACACTTTGTCACGCAACCTGTCGAATGACGACAATGAGCGTGATGCTGGTGGTGTGCTGTACGAAAACGCCTTTAATCTTGGGCCGGAATTCAACTATTCGCGCTTGGATCGCAAGCATCAATTCGTTGCCAGCCCGGTGGTCTTTCTGCCGTATGGCTTCGACGTATCGTCCGCGATTCGTCTGCGTTCTGGTTTGCCGATTGATACGGGTTTCGGATCAGATGCAAACGGAGACTTGGCCGGTGCCGATCGTCCGTATAGCGCACCCGGGGTTCCATTTAAGCGTAACTCCTTCCGCAACTTCGCCACATACGAAATTGACCTGCGTGTTCAGAAGGGCATCAGCTTTGGCGAAGATCGTCGTCTGATTTTCTCGGCGGAGTTCTTCAACCTGCTCAATGCTGAAAATCTGCAATTGCCGTTCGGCAACGCGCGCGTGACGAATTATTGCGCAGCGCCAGTTCCGGTGGATTGCGGCTTTGGCGCTCCGACCAATCCGGACTTCCTGAAGAAGAAGGACGCGAATGGCAACTACATTCTGACCAACAATCCGGGCGCTCCGTTCCAATTGCAGTTCGGCGCTCGCTTCCAGTTCTAAACAAACTGACAGGTCATAAATCAAAAGCGGAGGCTATAACGGCCTCCGCTTTTTTTGACCCGCGCTTTTTGAAATGATGACAACGCCACATTGGTTGGCGTTACAAATGCCCCAACGCTGCTGCCAGAATCGTTTGTTGATTCGCTTCCGTGCGATCAAACGTCGCAGCAATTTTCCCGGCGTGCATCACGGCAATTCGGTCGCTCATTCCCAAAATTTCGGGAAGCTCCGACGAAATCATCAAAATCGCCAGACCTTGTTCGGCCAGATCGCACATCAGCGTATGAATTTCCGACTTCGCGCCAACATCAATTCCTTGCGTCGGTTCGTCCAGAATCAGAACTGAAGGTTTGGTCGCCAGCCATCGGCTTAAAGCGACTTTTTGCTGGTTGCCGCCTGACAAGGTTCCCGCAGCCGCAAACAGCGCAGGCGTTTTGACACCCAGCCGCGTTGCATATTCCGCCGCAATTTCCCGTTCAGCATCGAAATTCAGAAATCCGAATTTCGCCAAATTCCGCAATGAAGCCAAAGTAGTGTTGGCGCTGATCGGCATTTCCAGAATGACACCGTGACGCCTGCGATCTTCCGGCACGTATGCAATGCCGAGTTCGGCAGCCTTTGCGGGTGATCCGATTTTCAATACCTGATCGCGCAAGCGAATCTCGCCACCATCTTCCCGGCCATCAGGCGGAGTCAGCCCGAACAGCGTTCGCGCCAGTTCTGTTCGCCCTGCGCCGACGAGTCCCGCGAAACCCAGAATCTCTCCGGCGCGAACGGAAAAGCTGATGTCGCGAATGCCCGCCGCCAGGCAAGTCAGATTGCGAACTTCCAAAACCGTTTCGCCCAACGCGACTTCGCGTTTCGGGAAAACCGCCGACAGTTCGCGCCCGACCATCAACCGAATCAAGTCCTGCCGATCCACTTCCGCCATTTGCCGGGTCCCAATCGTCACGCCGTCGCGCAACACCGTCACACGATCGGCAATGACCGGCAATTCGTCCAGCCGATGAGAGATGTAAATGATGCCAACGCCCCGCTGGCGCAGTTCGCGAATGACGCGAAACAGGTTTTGCGTGTCTTCTTCCGAAAGCGAAGCCGTCGGTTCGTCCATAATCAACACGCGAGCATTGGCTCCTAGCGCGCGGGCAATTTCGACCAGTTGCTGCTCTGGCATTGTCAGTTCGCCTGCCAACGCGTCCGTCGCAATGTTCGCGCCCACTTGATGGAGCAGTTCTGCTGCGCGCGCGTGGAGAGCTTTCCAGTTGATTCGCTGCCAGACTGAAGTCTGCTCCACGCCGAGCGCGATGTTTTCGGCCACGGTCAGTTCGGGGAACAAGGCTGGTTGTTGGTAAATCGCGGCAATTCCAAGCGATTTGGCGATTTGCGGCGAATTGCCTCGGATGAGTTGGCCGTCAAGTTTGACTTCGCCGCTATCGGCTTGAATCGCTCCGGTGATGATTTTGATCAGCGTGGATTTGCCAGCGCCGTTTTCACCGATCAAGGCGTGAACTTCGCCAGCGCGAAGCTCGAACGATGCGCTTTTTAGCGCCTGAATTCCAGCGTAAGACTTGGTCATGTTGCTGGCTTCCAGCAAAGCCATTGTGATTTTGTCCTTTGAATTAGGATGAATTCGCGGCGGATTATACACGGCGAGATAAAAAAGCGGCCTGCTCATGAATTGAACAGGCCGCTTTGTGAAACTTCGTAATGCCGCAAAAGAAGCTGGTTATTGTGATCCGTCATTCTTTGCGCGCTCAATAATCCAATCTGCGACTTGCTTGCTCATCGCAGCACCGGCAACAAGATCGGTGCGGAAATGGATGCCCGCCCAAACTCGTGAATCGCCGGATTCCGCCGCAAACTGCCGGAAGAATTCCGTATCGCGCGGGAACAGATACGCCAGCACCTCTGCCTGTCCGACGGAAAGCGCCGTGTGCGCTGAAGGATAGCTGGGATGACCGGGATTCGGAAACAGCGGCGTAATCGAAGGGTCGAGCTGATTCGGACGGATCGCCCAGTAAGTGTATTTCGCATCAAAACAGGCGACCAGCGAATCGTAATAGGCAATGCTGACCAATGCGTAAGCGCGGGCTGCGCGCGGCGGATTGGTATCCAGCCTGTATTCCGAAAGTTTTTGCCCAATCAAATCGTTCAGCGGTTTGGTGGCGCCGGTCGCTCCTTGCCAGAAAAAGGCCGTGCGTGTGGTGTTGAACGAAGCGCCTGACGACGGAATCGCGCGCGGGAAGTTTTTTACCTCGGCAAGATCCGTCGCCATTTGCGCGGAGTCACAGGTCGGCGGCGGCCCTGGTCTGAACTGACTTGCGGAAGTGAGCGCCCAGGTCTTCCAGGTTCCCGCCATCGGCAGAGCCGGGTTTGTGCCTTTCCAGTTGCAAGCGCCTTGCGGGATTGTGCCGGTGAAAACCGCATCGGAACCGTCTGTCTTGGCGCGGGCGATCACAAATTGCGCCACAGCGCGGCCTAGTTCCAAGCCGTCTTTCACATCGCTGGGATATTGCACACCAGCCAGCAACCGGGAGTGGCCGGCCTCATCAGCCTTGGCATTGAAGAACGCCGCCTGCTGCGGAAAGAAATGAGCGAGTACGGCGGAAGCCGCTCCAGCCGCCACGGCGTGTTCCGAAGGGTACGAGGGACTGTTTGGGGTCGGAATCGCGGTGGTCAGCGACCGGTTGAATTCGCTTGGTCGCTGGCGACGATGAAGAGATTTCGAATCCCAGGCCGCGACCATCGCGTCGTAAATCGCCACATGGAGCGATGCCAACACGCGCGCTGCCAAGGGAGCGGCCAGATTGCTTTTGATCAATTGATCAACCGCGAACTCGTTCCAGCGATATGAGGGCGAGCCTGCATCCCAGTATTTGATCAGGTCCATCGCGGCTGCATCGCGCTGGAAAGACATTTGTTTTAAGACGCCGATCTCTTGCGCGGAGATCGAGTTCGATGGCGGACCGGATGGCCGCACCTGACGGACGTCTTCCAGAGTCCAGAGTTTCCACTTGCCAGCATTGGGTTCAATTTGCGCCTCAGACTGGGGACAGGGGAAGAAGCCGCAGAGCCTTCCTTCTTCGCGAATTGGCGCAGTGAAATCCTGCGCCCAGAGCGGCTGCTGCAACACAGTGCAGAGCAACAGGCTCAGTGACAAAGCGCCTCGAAGTTTTGATGTTAAGCGAGTGATTCCAAATGGTTTTTTCATAGTTTTGCCTCCAATGGTTGTTCGTAATCAAGGAGCGCGCGTCGCAAAGGACCATGGTGACCGTTAATTGCCGCGTCAGAAGCGTTGCCGTAAAATCCGGCTTCGCCATGCATCACCTTGCTGCTTGCTCATCCGGGAAGGCGAAAACTCTCGGCGAATTGGCTCAAGCGGCTTGAATTTTTTTATCGATGCGGTACCGGGAGCGGTAGCGACTGGGTGGCTTGGCAAGAACTCCTATCAGGCAATAGCCCGATATCGTACCAATGAGGGAAGATGGAATCTCCGGCAACCATAACTCAACTTCTCATCCGTTGGAGCAACGGCGACAAGGCCGCCCTGGAGGAATTGGCGCCGCAGGTTTACAGCGAGCTGCGGCGACTGGCCAAATACTATTTGCGTCGGGAACGACCCGATCACACCCTGCAAGCCTCTGACCTGGTTCACGAAGCTTATTTGCGGTTGGTGAAGGAAGAAGAGATAGATTGGCAGAACCGCGCGCACTTCTTTGGAATTGCCGCCGTGCGGATGCGCTACATCCTGGTCGAACACGCGCGCAGCCGGCAGGCGGGCAAACGTGGCAGGGGCGAGTATCGTTTGTCGTTAAGTGCAGCGAATGGGCTGGCAGAAGAACAAGACATCAACTTGCTTGCGCTGGATGATGCGCTTCGGCGGCTGGAAGAACTGGATCCGCAGAAAACGCGGATTGTGGAGTTGCGGTATTTTGGCGGAATGACGATTGAGGAAACCGCTGAAGTGCTTAAACTTTCGCCCGCCACGATCAAACGTGATTGGAGCATGGCCCGAGCCTGGCTGCGCAAAGAAATCAGCAACGAATAGCGATGACTCCCGATCAATGGAAAAAACTGAATGTTCTGTTTCAGGAGGCTGTGGAGCTTCAGGGAGAGGCGCGGGTGGCTCATTTGGCGCAGGCGTGTGGCGATGACGGACAGTTGCGCATAGAGGTTGAGCAGTTGCTTGCCGCGCACGAGCGAGAAGGCAGCTTTCTTGACTCGCCAATTCTTGCCGATGCTGAAGCGATGGCGGCTGATGACACTGACTTTTTGGTTGGGCGCCGCATCGGTCCTTACAAACTTATTCGCGAACTGGGGCGTGGCGGGATGGGTGAAGTTTATCTGGCACAGGATGCGCGGTTAGGCCGCAAGGTGGCCGTTAAGCTGCTATCGTCCGTGTTCACAAATAATGCTGGTCTTGTACAGCGTTTCGAACAGGAAGCGCGCGCGGCCTCGGCGCTGAATCATCCCAACATTCTGACCATTCACGGAGTCGGTAAAGCGTCAACGGATAGTGGCGACGCACATTACATTGTCAGCGAGTTCGTCGAAGGCGAGACGCTGCGCTCACTAATGCAAAACAACAGGCTGGATATCAGCCAGGCGACGGCAATCGTCGGACAGGTTGCAAGCGCATTAAGCGTGGCCCATGAGGCTGGCATTATTCACCGCGACATTAAACCGGAAAATGTCATGGTGCGGCCTGATGGTTTGGTCAAAGTTCTGGACTTCGGCCTGGCCAAGCTGATGGAACAACCCGCAGCAATGAGAGGGGTTGATACGCAAGCGCCGACGATAGACCTGTGGAGCACAACGCCGGGAATGATAATGGGGACGGTGAAGTATATGTCCCCGGAACAGGCGCGCGGGCAGAAGGTCGATCACCGCACGGATATTTTCAGTTTGGGTGTGATGCTGTACGAGATGGTCGCGGGGCGCAGGCCATTTGAAGGCGCAACAACAAACGACGTGATCGCGGCACTGCTGACTGCTGAACCGCCGCCGTTGCACAGTGTCGCCACACAAGCGCCCATTGAATTGGAACGAATCATAGACAAGTGCCTGGCGAAGGATCGTGAAGCGCGCTACCAATCGGCGAAAGAACTGATGGCCGCATTGAAACCGATTGGAACAGACAACCAGTCGGAAGTGGCGGCGGCATGGCGCAGGATTGCGCGAATAGGGACTAGGCTGGCGTCGCGGCGCTGGCTGGTGATCAGCGCGCTTGCTGCGTTGCTGATTGCCGGATTGGCTTGGTTTTTATTCTGGCGTCGCACACCTGCAATTCAACCAGCTCAAATCAAATCGCTGGCGGTTTTGCCGCTCGAGAATCTGTCGGGTGATTCGGCGCAGGAATACCTTGCCGATGGCATGACCGATGCGCTGATCGGAGATCTATCGAAGATCGGATCGCTGCGGGTCATCTCGCGGACTTCGGCTATGCGCTACAAGGGCGCGAAGAAACCGCTGCCGGACATCGCCAGCGAGCTGAATGTGGACGCAGTGGTGGAAGGCACGGTGCAGCGTTCCGGAGACCGTGTGAGCATCCGCGCGCGGCTGATCCACGCGCGCGCCGAACAGCAATTGTGGGCCGAAAGCTATGAGCGCGACTTTCGTGACGCACTTGCGACGCAAAGCGAAATCGCCCGCGCGATCGCCCGGGAAGTTCAGGCCAAGCTGACACCCGCCGAACAAGCGCGTCTGACCAATCGTGTGGCGCCCAAACGCAAAGCCCTGGATGATTATCTGCAAGGCCGCTATTTTTTCGGTAAGGGCGGCCAGATGACCAAAGCCATCGGCTATTTCCAAAATGCAATCAAAGAGGATCCGACCTATGCTCCGGCCTATGCGGGACTGGCCGCTTGTTATAACACTCTTGGATCTGTAGTCATTGGTGAACTGCCACCCCCGGAGGCCCGGCGGCAGGCGGAAGATACTGCCATGATGGCGCTTCGGCTTGACGGCGCGTTGGCCGAGGCTCACGCCGCGCTTGGCTTCGCATATCATTACGGCTGGAATTGGGAAGCGTCAGAACAAGAGCTTAAGCGCGCCCTTGAATTCAACCCCAATTCCTCTGAAACCCACAACAATTAT
>CAYLJQ010000047.1:0-15755 GCA_964383955.1 uncultured Heliomicrobium sp.
CTTCGTGTGGCTTCGTGGGAAAAATTTTTCTGTATGAAAAGCTATGCTGATCGTTAATCGCCGAGATTCAAAAGTCATCAACACGCCGCACGGATCGGAGATTCGCCCACTGATGGATCGAACGACTTCGCCGATCAATCAATGTTCGCTGGCCGAAGAGTGACTGCCGCCCGGCGCAACCGTTCCGCCGCATCATCACGAAGTCCTGGAAGAAATTTACTACATCGTCGAAGGCAGCGGGTTGATGACCGTCGGCGACCAGCAACGCGAAGTCGGCGCGGGCGATGCGGTGTACATCGCTCGCCATCATCGCCACACGCTGACCAATACCGGCACTGAAACCATGCGAATTCTGCTGGTTTGCGGCCCGGCCTTCTTTTACGAAGATCATCGAATTGAGAAATGAGCAATGGAGTTATTTGACGTAATCGTTATCGGTGGGGGGCCTACGGGATTGGCGTGCGCAATTGAAGCGCAACGCGCCGGCTTCAGCCATCTGGTCATCGAAAAAGGCTGCGTCGTTAATTCGCTGTTTCATTACCCGACGCAGCTTGTCTTTTTCACGACGCCGGAATTGCTGGAAATTGGCGACCTGCCATTTGTCTGCGAGCGAGAAAAACCCAATCGCCAGGAAGCGCTGAAGTATTACCGCCGCGTGGTGGACACTTATAAACTGAACGTCAATCAATACGAACGCGTGCTCGGCATCAGCGGCTCCGACGGCAATTTTCGCGTTGAAACCGAATTGGTGATGACCGGTGAACGCCGCAGCTTCCGCTCAAAAAAGATCGTCGTTGCCATCGGCTATTTCGACTATCCCAACCTGACCGGCATTCCCGGCGAAGACCTGCCCAAAGTTTCGCATTATTACAAAGACGCGCATCCGTTTTATGACCGCGACGTCGCCATCATCGGCGCAGCGAATTCTGCTGCCATTTCCGCGCTTGATCTGTACCGACACGGAGCGCGCGTAACGATCATTCATCGCCGAGCCACGCTGCGTCCCACGATCAAATACTGGATTCTGCCCGACATCGAAAACCGCATCAAAAACGGCGAAATCTCAGCTCACTTCAATACCGTCGTCACAGAAATCAAACCGACGAGCATCCGCATTCGTCATCTGGAAACCGGCGAGGAATCGGAACTTCCAAACGATTTTGTCTTCGCGCTGACCGGCTATCACACTGACAACGACTTTCTGCGCTCGCTGGGGATCGGGATTGATCCCATCACGATGAAGCCACAGTTCAATCCGGAAACGATGGAATCCAATGTGAAGGGCGTTTATCTGGCGGGCGTCGTCATCGCGGGAAAAGAGACCGGCAAAATCTTCATCGAAAACGGCCGCTTCCACGGCGGCCAGATCGCCAGAGCACTACAGGCCGAAGCAAGAAGGGAAAGTTGAAGATGTGTGATTCGGTTTTAAGCCCGCGAACGCGGGCGGCGAGCATAAAGCCCAGGGTGGAGCGCGATAGCGCGGAACCCTGGGAACCACGCCGATTCACCATCAAACCCGCGAAGCGGGTGGCAGAAGACGAAATACTCAAGAAATGGCTGCCGCCCATCTCCGTGGGCTATCGCTATTTCACGCATTGATTACCCGGGATTCCGGCTTCGCCTTCATCCCAGGCTTTACGCTTACGCCCGCATTCGCGGGCTAAAAACCGATTGAACTTTTGCCAGGAAACATACCGGGCGTAGCCCATTACCCAATCATTTACCGTAAAGGCACAGCCTTTACGCACATCGGGCGGCAAAGCCGCCGGAACGATCACCAACGAATTTCGGCCAAATGACTGAGGTTCAGCCCAACTGCGCTTCAATCTCTGCGACATCTTTATCCCGCCGATGGTAGCCCATCCGCTCGATCATCGCTTTAGCCGTCGTCCAATGCTCGCGAGCTTTGTCGCGCTCGCCCGTCGCCAGATAGAGCCGCGCCCGTTCCAGATGGCAATCGGCCAGGTGCAAGCCCATCCCACCGCGCTCGGCAATGCGCTGCACTTCGTCCAGATCGGTGCGCGCGCGCTCGTACTCGCCCGTCACGCGCCGCAACTCCGCGCGCGCCAGTAGGCCAAAAGGTAAATACTGCAATTCTGTTTGTCGCAGCCCGTCTACGGCGCGTTGCAAAAACTCCGCCGCCCGCCCGTCATCGCCCGCACCGGATTGCAGCAGCCAGGCGCGCCCCAGCGAGAGATTGTCCAGCGCGTCGGAGAGAAGGCTCCCGTGCTGTTTCACCCATTCAAGCGTCCGGGCAGCGCGTTCTTTCACCTCCTGATGTTGCCCCTGACCCAGCAGCAGCTCGCAGTACCGAAATCCCCGCAATGAATTGAGGAGCGGATATTCAGGCTGCCGCTGTTTTTGCATCTCTTCGGCCTGGCGGAAGGCGGCGGCGGCCTCCTCCGCTTGCCCCGCCTGATGCAGCGCATCGGCCAGCGTTGTCATATCGCTCATTCGCTCGAATTCGTCGCCGCTGCGGTCGGCCAGTGCCACGCTCTGCCGGGCCAACTCTAGCGCCTGGGGCAGGTCGCCCAGCATCAGGTAGAGTTCGCTAAGGTTGCCGGCAACAACGGCGGCCTCCTTCCAGTCTTCCAGTGAAATCTCAGCCTGCAATGCCGCCTGCATCGGCTCGGCCGCTTCCTGCAAGCGTCCTAGCGCGCGCAGGTGAAAGCCCGCCGCATTCAGCACAAACGCTTGATAGGCTGCCGGGAGTCCCGCCACCGGTTGCCGCCAGGGCGTGGCAAAAAAGCTGGCCAGCGCCGCCAGTTCAGCGCCAAATGCGCCGAGCTTTCTGATGCTGAAATATTCCTCGCCTCTCTGAATCCGCCGCTCGTAGACATCATCCAGCGCCTGCTGATGCCTGCCCGCGGCGCAGCCGTGCGTCACGGCGGCGAAGAGCGGCGCCATCTCTTCCACCGTGTTGGGCAAGTCTTTGGTTGTGGCGGTCAGGTGTTCGTACAGGCGCAGGTTGGCTGCGCGCCAAGCGTCAGGGTAATGGAGTTGCAACTGCTCCCGGAAATGTTCGCGCACCAGCGGGTGGGCATCGAGCGTATCGGGATCGTGCGGCGCGGCTTCGGCCAGCAAGCGCAGATCGCGTAAGGCCGCGAGCGTTTGTCGCCACGCACGCTCGTTGAGCGATGGCAGCGTACTGGTCAGCCCCGCAATCACCGGCGCGGCGCGCAACGCCGCCATCGCCGCGCCATCCGCCGGACGGTCGAACAGCCCCAGCATCCGCAACACGTCCAGCATGGCCTGCTGCCCGATTTCACCCAGCCATTTTTCGTAGGCGCGCAACATCTTGCGCGCGTGGCGCCCGTGCTTGCGATCTCCTTCCAAGCTCTCGATCTCGTGGCGGCGGCGCACATCGCCCGCGTAGACATCGCCGAGGTAGCTGCCCAGCAGCGTCAGCGCCAGCGAATGGCCGCCGTATTCCCTGGCGACTGCTTCTAACTCTTCCTGCGTCCCGTTGACCTTGAGCCGGCGCAACAGCTCAGCCCCGGCGGGCGGTGCAAGCTCATCGAGCGGATGGCGGATGACGGTGCGGCCTTCAAACTGCGTCAGGTCGGTGATGGCGCAACGCGTGCTGATGACGCACAGCCCCGGCTGGTGGGCGGCCAGTTCGCGCAACAAGGCTTGCATGCTTTGCTCTTTCAACCCGCCTTCCGGTGCGTCGGCGTGCAAGGGTGGATGCTGCACCGGCTCCAAGCCGTCGAGGATGAGCAGCGTGCGCGTTTGCCGGATCAGTTGCGCCAGCCGTTCGCCCTTTTCCCACTGCCCCGCCGTTTGCAGTCGGTCGGCCAATTGATCGCCGCCGAACCAACGCAGCGCCGCGTTGATGAAAAACTCCGCCGTCGCTGACCTGTCGCTCGTGCCCTGGCTGTAGAACGACCACGCGAAGACGCGCTCAGCGCCGCGCCAATGATCGCGTTCCAGCGCCTGCAACCAGTGCGAGACAATCGCCGATTTGCCCACGCCACCCCAGGCGACAAAGCTGATGACGTTCGTTTGTGGATTCGCCCAAGCGTTATCAAGCAGCTTCAATTCATCGCCACGACCAAACAGATCGGGCGTGAGCAGACGCGGCAGGCGGCTGATAGAAATATCGTCCGGGCTGAGCAGAACAAAGGTCTGCGCAGTTGGCGGCGCTGTCTTTTTCAGTAGTTCCCGAATCTCTTTGGCGATGGCCGTGAAGTCGGAATCAATTTGATGCTCGTTGCCAGCGGAGATTGGCCGCTTCGGGTCAGGCCGAATGTTCATTCTCTTCAGCCAATCCACCGCTTCCCAATCGCAAGGTTTAACCAGAATGGGAATTACACGTAGCCCGTCGCTGGCTCGGCGCTGAAGTAATAATGGGAGTTCTTTGTTCAACACATATTCAGAGTTCAGGTAATTGGCTGTCACCAGCAAAATGGCGACGCTGGCGGTGTTCATCGCGGTTTCGATCTGCGGCTCCCAGTCTTCGCCTGCACCGATGCGAGTGTCGAACCATTGATTGAGTTGGCCTTGTTTTTCCGCGACGCTCAGATGGTCGGCCAAGCGACCTTTCCATTCGGCGTCTCTTCGGCTGTAGCTGATAAACACAACGGGCTTACTCACCGTCTCACCTCCAAAGCAAGAGTCGTGAACGGCGCACATCATAACAACGAAGCCTCGGAAGAGCGACAGAATTTCCGTCGTTTCTCCGAGGCTTGGTGAACTGCAAACAAGCCCTCTTTTACAGTCGGGCTACGGACACGCTGCTTACTTCCGCGCGGATTGGCGAGCCGAATCCAGCGTCACTTTTTCTTTGCGGCGATAGGATAGGTTCGACAAGTGGGCTGCAATCGCCGAACGATAACCAAGTTCCACCGAAGAGTTCGGCGTTTTGCGCGAACGGACGCAGTCGACGAAGTTGGTGTAATGATCTTCGCCTTTGGCGTCGCCTTTGATCGCAACGTCGTTGGGGCGGTTCAGTTTTTCCGGCGCGTAGCTCCAACCGCTGGCGGATTTGCCGGTGATCATATCGGTCGTTCCAGCCAGCCATTCAATCGTGCCGTCGGAACCCAGAATCCTGATGCCCAATCCAAAACGGCTGTTGCTGAATGTGGATTGCCATGACACGACCAAATCGCCGGGGAAATCCATGACGACGGAAATTGTGTCGGGCACTTCGCGGCCATCTTTTTCGGAAAAGACTCCGCCGGACATGTAAGCCGCAGTTGGCGCAGGCAAATCCAGCACGCCGATGATCCAGCCGATCTGGTGAACCATGTTTTCAGTGACGTTGCCGCCCGAAAATTCCCAGTACAAACGCCAGTTGATGAATTTGTGAGCATCAAACGGGCGATTGGTGCGACCGTTCAAAAACGCTTTCCAGTCCACGTTTTGCGGGTTGCAATCCGCCGGGATCGGACGAACCCACTGACCTTTGCCGCGCGGCGTGTTGCGGCTCATCCACGATTCGACGGACGTAACTTTCCCAACCAACCCCTCTTTCACCCATTTGCGCGCGTCCTGAAAATATCCCGCGCTGTTGTGCTGTTGGCCAACGCCGATCACACGTTTGGAATTCTTTTTGGCGGCGGCCAGACAGGCGTCCGCTTCGTCAACGGACCATGTCAGCGTTTTTTCGCAATACATATCTTTGCCAGCGGCCAGCGTGTCCAAAAAGTGGCGCGCGTGGCAATGCAGCGGCGTCGCGATAATCACCGCATCCACGTCTTTCTGTTCCAGCAAGCTGCGATGATCCTTGAAAGCTTTGATCGCCGCGCCGAACTTTTTCACTTCTTCGTGGCGGCGCGTGTACACGTCGGCAGCAGCGACAAATTCGGTGTTCGGCGCTTGCAGGAATTCTTTCATCACTTGTTGGCCTCGGTCGCCGGGGCCGATGATGCCCAGCCGTACGCGGTCATTCGCGCCCAGCACTTTGCTGTACGACGACGCGGTGAAAGCGGCGGCGGCGGCGGTTGTCGTTGCCTGTTTGATGAAATCTCTGCGTTCAAGTTTCTCAGTCATAAAAATCTCCTTTAGGAAGTGGATGGTGTTTGAAAAGTCAGTTCTTCAGTTGCTTTTTTCCAGTTTGCGAAGATCGCGTTCGATGCTCGCCGCCAGTTGCGTTTGTCCTTGTGCGGTTGCGCTTTTCAGCGCCTGTCGCAGGAACTGAATCGCTTTTCCGTTGTCGCCCGCTCGCGAATAGGTCGCACCCAGCGCATAAGTGAACATCGGCGTCTGTTCGTCTTCGGGCGTCAACGATTTCTGAAAATGTTCGATGGCTTCGGCCAGCTTGTCCTGGTTGACCAGAATCCGACCCAGATGAAAATGCGCCATCCGATGGCCGGGTTTGTTTTCAATCGCGCGGCGGTAATGCTGGGCCGCTTCATCCAATCGGCCCTCGCGTTCGATCATGGCCGCGTAATTGTGATGCGCTTCAGCACTGTATGGATCAAGCAGCAAGGCGCGTTGGAACGCCTTTGCAGCTTCGCCGAACCGGTCCTGCATCGTCAACATCACGCCGAAGTTGTAGTGACTGTCGGTCATATTTGGATTGATAGCCACGGCTGCGCGGTAATGTTTTTCAGCTTTGTCGAACTGCCGCGTGCGGGCATACAACGAAATCAAATTGATGTGCGCCTGCACCAGTTGCGGATTGGCTTCGATTGCCCGTTCGTGATCGGCGATGGCTTCCGGCAGCTTCCCCGCGCTTTCAAACATCACGCCGCGCTTCAACAGCTCAGACGCGGCGGAATTCAGTTCGGCGATGGAATTAAGCAAAGGATCATTCAGCGGTGGCCGCGAGTCCTTGAATTTTTGCGACAGCGCCAAATGCTCCTGTGCCTTGGCCGTCTGCCCCAAATTTCGTAGCGCCAAGCCAAGCGCGTAATGCGCCGCGCCGTATTCGGGAAACAACTCAACCGCTTTGCGGAAATGCTCTGCGGCGGCGGCGTGATCGCTTGCTGCGGATTTGATTCTGCCCAGCCCATAACTTGCTTGCGCAAATCCGCTCGCTTGTTCATACAGTTTGGCAGCTTCGGCGGATTGCCCTGCCGCAAACAAGGCATCCGCCAATCGCAATTGCGCAGGCAGGTAATCCGGCTTCAAGCGAATGGCGTCTTTGAATGTCAAACCGGCTTCAGAGTGTTTTCCCGCTGCGGCCTGCGACACGGCCAAATAATACGTCCAGCGAAATTCCGTCGGCGACAATTGCTGCGCGCGCTGGTAACAAACGGCGGCAGATTCATATTGCTCATACGTTTGCAGCGTCATTCCCAATCGTCCGTTGGCTTCGGCGTCGCGGGGTTTGGCTTGCGCTTCGGCAAAGACTTTGCGGATTTGTTCGCGGATTTCCACGCCGAAACTATCAATGGCGATAGGCGGCAAATCAGGCAGTGTTTGAGCCAGCGCCAATACACTCAGCGCTCCCGCTAACACGAATGATTTGCTTGTCAGCCATAACCGAAGCATTTTTCTTCCTAAAACCTATAGCAAGCTGCAATGGAGCGAGGAGAACTGGAACCACAAAAACACAGAAGGCACAAAATTACCCGGGATGATTTCTGTGCGTTTTGTGCCTTTTGTGGTGAAAACAACTAAGCGTCACGCTGGAAGACTCTATCTGCTTTGCGGTAGTGCAAACGCGACATACTTGCCGCCAGGTTCTCCACCGCGTTTTCCGCCTCCGGCAGCAATCACGACAAACTGCCGACCGCCGACTTCATACGTCGCGGGCGTGGCGTTTCCCGAAGCAGGCAACAACGATTCCCACAACAGCTTGCCGGTTTTCATATCGAAGGCGCGAAACTTTTTGTCGTAATTCGACGCGCCGATGAAAACCAATCCGCTGGCCGTCAAAATCGGGCCGCCGTAATTCCAACTGCCCGTATCTTTAATGCCTTTGGCGGCAAGTTCAGGATGTTCGCCCAGCGGAATCTGCCAGACGATTTTGCCTTTATTCAGGTCAATCGCATTCAGCGTTCCCCACGGCGGAGTGATTGCCGGATAGCCGTCTTTATCGAAAAACCGTATGTACCCTTCAATCGTGTATTTCAAATCAATCGCGGAACCGCCTATCCCGGCGGCGAGTTTGGTGTCTTCGCCGGTCAGCAAAAGTTTTGTGACAGCGCGAATGCCTTCGTCGCCCAGCGCGGCAAACCCCGGCATGCGCCCTATTCCGTTGCGAATAATCGCGTGCAAATCGGTTACGCTGTACTTGTCGTCCAGGCCAGTCAACGCCGGAAATTGCGGCGGAGAGCCTTGCCAATCTTTGCCGTGGCAACTGGCGCAATCGCGCTGGAACAAACTCCTGGCGCTTTCCTGTGTTTTCGATTTCGGACGTTCGACCATTTTCAGAATGCACGGCACTTCGTTGGAATTGATGATGAACAATCCCGTCGCGGGATCAAAAGCTCCGCCGCCCCAGCCTGGTCCGCCGTCAAACCCGGGCAACACAATTGAACCTTGCAAGCCCGGCGGATCAAACTGGCCTACACTACGAAGTTTGCGGAACCGTTCCAGCGCGTCGCGGTGCGCTTCTGGCGTGCGGTTCGTGACCATCGCTTCAGTCATCATCTGGCGGCTAATTGGCGGAGGCGACAAAGGCAGCGGTTGTGTGTCGGCAGGTTGTTCGCCTTCAAGCCCGGCAGTGGAAACTTTGCGGTATTCAATCGGAAACACGGGCTTGCCGGTTTCACGCTCGAAGATAAAGATGTGACCGGATTTGGTCGTTTGCGCAACGGCGTCAATCGCTCGGCCATCTTTTTTGATCGTCACCAGCGCCGGAGCCATCGGCAAATCTCTGTCCCACATATCGTGCCGAATCGTCTGGAAATGCCATTTGCGCTGGCCGGTCGCAGCGTCCAAACACAACAGCGAATTGGAAAACAGATTGTCGCCGTGGCGATTGGCTCCATAAAAATCGTAGGTTGCAGAACCCGTCGGCGCGAAAAGAAGTCCGCGTTTTTCATCCAGCGCCAAACCAGCCCACGCGTTCGTGCCTCCGCTGTAATGCCAGGCGTCTTTCGGCCAGGTGTCATACCCGTATTCGCCCGGATGCGGAATCGTGTGAAAAACCCAGCGCAGCATGCCTGTGCGCAATTCGTACGCGCGAATGTGTCCTGGCGCAGCGGGCAAGCTTTCGCTGACGATGCTGCCGACGATCAACAGGTCTTTGTACACTACGCCGGGCGTGGTGATGCCCACGGTCAATCGTTCGGCGTCCGGCCGGCCAAGCCCTTCTCGCAAATCCACTTTTCCGGCATTGCCAAAGCCATTCACGGGCAAACCGGTTTTGGCGTCCAGCGCATACAGCGAATTTCGAAACGCGAAGTAAATGCGCGGCTGGCCTTCGCCCGCCCAATAGGTCACACCTCGATTGCGCTGCGCGCCTTGCGGTCTACGGCCTTCGTTCGCGTCATAGCTCCAACGTTCTTTTCCCGTCGTCGCGTCCAGCGCGAACACGCGCAACTTCGGCGAAGTGCCGTACAACGTGTCGCCGATAATGATCGGATTGCATTGCAGTTCAGAGCCGTCAAAATCGTCGCGTGTGTCATACGTCCAGGCAACTTGAAGCTGTTTGACGTTATTGCGATTGATTTGCTTAAGCGGAGAAAAGTGCGTGTTTTCCGCATTGCCGCCATAAACAGGCCATTCCTGTTGATTCGGGGCAGCATCGCTTTGCGGCGAACGCAAGGCGGACAGGCTTCCGAACACCAGCAGAATCCCCACCAACGACTGTTTCCAAAGTTTCATTTGCTCTGACTTTCCTTGCCGCGTAGCGGCATTTGAGTTTAGCCGTGGGTGAAACCCACGGAAACGTGGAGAAATGTTCTCTGCGTCGCGTTAGTGACGCCTGAATTCAACCGTCGCTGACGCGACGATGAAAAAATACGCTCGCCCTCTCTCCGTGGGTTTCACCCACGGCTAAAGTCAGCCGCCGCTATGCGGCGAAGAGAGGCGCGAGACATAGTTACTTGCTTTGCTCCAACGATTTCAGATCGCGTTCTAAGCTGGCGGCTAATTGCGCCTGGTTCATTGCCGATGCGCGCTTCAGAGCTTCGCGCAAGGTTTGAATGCCTTTGGGTTTGTCGCCTGCGCGAATGTAAGTCGCTCCAAGAGCGTACAAATTGCGCGGCGTTTCTTCGGTTTCCGGCGTCAGCGATTTTTGAAACTGCTCAATCGCGTCAGCCAGTTTGTCCTGATTGACCAGAATCCTGCCCAGATGGAAATGCGCCGCGCTGTAGCCGGGTTTGTTTTCGATGGCCTTGCGAAAATGTTTGGCCGCTTCGTCCAGCTTGCCTTCGCTTTCAATGATCGCCGCGTAGTTGTAATGCGCTTCGGCGTAATAAGGATTGAGTTGAATCGAGCGCTGGAACGACTGCGCCGCTTCACCCGGACGGTTTTGACTGACCAACAACACTCCAAAGTTGTAATGAAGCTCAGGGATGTCAGGATTGATGTCGGCAGCTTTGCGATATGCCCGCTGCGCTTTTTCAAACTGCCCGGCGCGGCCATACAGCGAAATCAGATTCACGTGCGCTTGCAACAATCCCGGATCAACTGCCAAAGCCTGTTCGTGGGCCGCGATGGATTCGGCGAGCTTGCCTTCACGCTCCAGCGCGGCGCCGCGTTTCAAATGCGTTACGGCTTCAGCATTGGCGGATGTCTTCGCGGCATTTTCTTCAGGCTTTGTCGGATGCGGGTGCGCGTGTTCTTTTTCCGTTTCGACTTTTTTCATCGGCGCAGTTTTGAAATCGAAGCGCAACAGTTCCGCTGCCGTCTTTCCGATATTTTCTCCGGCCACGCTTTTCCCTGCGGCCACCCAATGCGTTTGTCCCGGCAGCAATTGAATGTTCCCGGCTTTTCCCAGCTTGAACTGCGAACCGGTCAACACGACAAACAAAATCGGCTCGGCGGCGTTGGCGACTTCCAGACAATTTTTTCCTGCCGCACAAACCAGCCGTGTGATTCGCACTTGTTCGTTTTCAAACTGGACCTTCTGGAAGTTTTCGCCCGCCGGAACGTCTTCGCGGAAGTATTTGCCGCGTAGCGTATTCTGGTCTTTGGCTGGTTCGGTTTTCAGTTCCACGCGCAGAAAATCACTGGTGGTGTCGCTCAGGTTTTCCACCGCATGCGTTTCCTTGATGCCTTTGTACAGGCGAAAACTGCCTGCTTTGACAGCCGGACGAGTCACCGCGCCATACGCCAATCCGATGTGCCTGAAGACAACCGGCCCGGCATCGTTCAAATAAACATACGCCGTTCCAAACGCCGTGTGGTCGTGTTCGGGAAGTTTGACGTGCGGCGCGTAATGAACGCGCTGCACGCGGACGTATTCATTTTCGAATTCGGTTTTGTACGCGTCGGGCGAGACTTTCGTCGGATCTTGCGCTACCGCGGCGCTCACCCAAAAACAGATGGAGACGATTTGTGAGATCAGATTTTTCATTTCGGATTTTCCATTTGAAATTTGACAGTTGTTATTTTTCATTTTGCTCCGCCAAAGGCTCTGTGCAAAACCTTTCGACAATGACAAATGAAAAATCTCCACTGACAAATGGAAAATGGTTGAAGGCCCGATTCAAGAATTTCAAACCGGCAGGCCCACATAAAACGAGGGGACTGCATCATCTGCAATCCCCTCGATTGTTTCAAACATCCGCTGACTTTAGAAGCTCAGGCGGAGACCGAAACGGAAAACGCGCTCGTCAATGCCTTCGCGACCGAAGGAACGAGTGCCGGTGACTTCCATGTAACCGTTCAGACGCGGTCTGCCGTTGGCATCCAACAGGATGTTGCCAGCAGCGTCACGCGACGGAGACGACACGTTGTTGCCCGGAGCAGCAAAGTGCGGCGTGTTCGTCGCATTGAAGGCTTCCACGCGGAATTGGAGCTTGATGCCTTCCGTGATTCCGAATTCGCGGAAAAGTCCCATATCCAGATTTGTCGTGCCGGGCGAGGTCAACGTGTTGAAGCCAACCGTTCCAAACCTTGCCGCTGTCACAGGCGCGAAAGCGGTTGGGTCATAGTACGGAGTTCCGGCTCCGATGCCGCCGAGTTTCTGGACATCGGCCTTGACCTGATCGGCGCGCTGCGTGCTGCCCGGCGCGTTCAGGGAAGTGCCGCTTGCTGTAACACTAAACGGATAACCTGTGAAAGCACCGTAGAGCCAGCTCAATTGCCAGCCGCCGGTCAATGCCGACGCAACCGCATTCCCGCTCAACCAACGCTTGCCTTTGCCGAAGGGCAATTCGTAAGCGCCAGAGAATTGGAAGTTGTGCGGAATGTTGATGCCCAACAGACCGCGGTTCAGGTGGCGGAAATTCGGCTCATGAATCGCGATCGCACCGTCGTTGTCTCCCCCCAGACCGGCCAGGCCAATGGCCTTCGACCAGGTGTAGGAAGCCTGCAATTGCAAGCCATTGGCGAAGCGACGTTTCAGATTGGCCTGCATGGAATCGTAATGCGAATTGGCCATCCCGTTTTGCAGATTGGTCGAAGCGACGCGACCGAATTTCTGGTTAAGCGGTTGGCTGGCCGTGCCGCCACCCACCAAACCGGCGTTCAGGTTGATCTGCCCTGACTGGCCGACCGTGCGCGTGGCGATGTAACCGGCGTTGGCCACGAAGCCCCAGCCGATATTTTTCTCCAACACCAAGTTCCAGGATTGAATGTACGGACGTTTGAAGCTATCGCCCAGCGTCAGCACGTTAACACCGCTCGGAACCGCCACTCTGCCATTTGTGATTGGCACCAGCGGCGTTGCCGGAATTCCATCTTTCAACAATCCCGCAGGAGCCGCCGAGTTCGGAGCCACGATGTTAAAGGCCAGCAACATTGGATAGTTGGTGCGGAAGGTGCGCGCCAGACTGATCGGGTCATACGTCAGGCCGTAGCCCGTGCGCAGAACGGTCGAATCATTGATGCGCCAGGCAATCCCCAAGCGAGGCGAAAACAATTTCTTGCTCAGTTTCACGCCACAATCTTTCGGCACGTCACCAACGCCGCAAACCAGCATTGTGTTGGTGGCGAAGTCGTATCGTTCAAGACCACGATCTGCGCGTTCCGGCATGGGGTAATACTCGTACCGTGTGCCGATGCTGAGGGTCAATTTCTGATTAACCTGCCAGGCATCACGCACATAAAAGCTGTAGGCCCTGGATTTGAAGATGATGGGTGCGTCCACCAGATAAGTGCGTCCCGCGCTGGTGTGGTACCCAAGGAGGAACGTTGCCATGGAGTTAAACATGTTGCCTTGGGCAAATGTCGAACAAGCTGTGCCCGCGGAATTGGCCGCCGTACACAACTGGGTTGGGCCTTGCCCAAACACGAACCCGCCCTGGCCCGGTTCCGCAGTGCCGCCGCCGTTCCATTCGGCCTGCACGTGATTGAGCGTTTGCCGCGCAATGTCCATGCCCCAGCGAATGTTGTGGTTGCGCTTTGTCCAGTTGAAGTTCGTGACGTACACCCACTGCGGATCATTGCGCGTGTAGGGCATGAAAGCGTCCTGCACGCCAAGATTTGCAAAGCCACCGATGGCAAACCGCGGCCAGCCGTTTTCAAAATCGCGCGTGCCGTTGGTTCCTGGAATTTTCAAGACATCCAGGCCGATCTTTTGATCCAGGAAGCCCTGTTCGGAACTGGTTCCCTGTTTGGTGTAACCAACGTTGGCGTCAATGATGAAGTTGGTGTTGACGGTGTACACACCTGCGACCGTCATGCCATAGGTTTCACCGGAACCAACGCCCGTGTTTCCGCCCTGCGGCGCAGTACCAATGCCGTCCAGCGGACCAAGCGCGCCAGGGTTCAGCTGTTTGTACGTCAGGAAACTGAACCGTCCGTAGGTCGTGAATTTTTCGTTGATGTTGTAATTAACTTTGGCATCAACCGTTTTTCTATCAAACGCGTATGGAGCCGTCGCATAAAAGTTGTTCGTAAAACCTGCCCGGTTCGGCAGCGGCAGGTCTTTCAAAATCAGCTTGGCAATCGGATCAATCCGGTTGGCGGGAATAATGCCGCCGGTGAACTGCGTCCGGTTTTGGCCAATCGCGTTTCCAGTCGCGGGGTCGTAAATTCCCAAACCGGCGCCGGATAAATCGCCATTGCGCATTTCCGCCGTCGGCAACGTCAGCAGACGGTTGCCAAGCTGACGGTCGTTGGTGCCTTCAAAACTGCCAAAGAAAAACAGCTTGTCTTTGATAATCGGACCGCCCAGCGTGCCGCCGAACTGGTTGAACACGCGTTTGGGTTTGTCCTGGGCCACGCCATTGACCGGCGTCAGGTTCCAGGGACGCGCCTTGGTCAGATGATTATCGTGATATTCAAACGCTGAACCATGTAATTTGTTGGTTCCGCTTTTGATCTGCACGTTGATCGCCGCGCCGCCCGCCAGTCCTTGTTCGGCGTCGAAGTTGTTGGTCACGACGTTAACGGTTTCGATGGATTCCAGCGCAGGGACGTACGCGGTCACGTGCGGCAGAAACAGGTTGTACTGGCTGGCGCCATCAATACGAACGTTGTTGGAACTGGAATTCGTTCCGTTGACGTTGTATTGCAACGCGCGTGACGGATTGGTCGGAGTCGAGTGCGCGTTATTCGGAGGCGTGATGCCCGGCAAGGCGCGCAACAATTGCTGGTAATTGCGTCCCGGCGGAATCGGCAGATTCAACAGCGTCTGGCTGGTTAATTCTGACCGGACTTCCGCGCGGTCGGTTTGCAGCAGCACGGCATCGGCAGTGACAGACACTGTTTCCGAAACCTGCCCGACTTCCAGCGCAATGTCCGAACGGGTGATGCTGTTCAACGTCACTTCAAGATTGCTTCGCGTGAAGGTTTTGAAGCCCGTCTTGCTGACCGTAATGTCGTAAAAGCCGGTCTGGACCGTAGAAAAGTTGTAAGCACCTTCTGCATTGGTCACTGCGTCGCGTGACTGGTTGGTTGCTTTGTTTGTGATTTTGACGGTCGCGCTGGGGACGGCGGCTCCGTTGTTGTCCACAACGTTGCCGACCATCGAACCGTAGAGCACCTGAGCATCCGCTCGGCCCGACGATAAGCACGTCAGGACGACAGCAAAACACAGCCAGACAGCCAGTTTTGCCAGCGTTTTTCTCTTCTCTCTGTTCATCTGTTTCTCCTTAATGGGGTAGTTCATTGTGAATTGAGGCGAGTAAGGGGAAGTGGCGGGACGGATTTGAAAGAGCCCATCCCGCCTATGGTTTAGAAAGTTAAGCGCAACTGGAACTGAATCCAGCGCGGGGTATTCCATTGCGTGGTGACTTTGCCGAAATTTGCACTGTTAATATCGGTATTCGGATTGTCCCAAAGCACGTGATTTAAGGAATTGATCATATCCAGCCGGAATTCCAACCCTGTCTTTTCCGTAATCGAAAAGCGCCGCAACAAATTGGCGTCGAACTGGTTCTTGCCGTTGCCGCGCAACCAATTCAATCGGGTTGGGAAAACACGAACATGGAAGGAATTTGGTTGGAAGTTGGTTGGCGTGACGTTTTCATAGGTGCAAGCCACGTTGTTACCTGAACCGCATGTATTGCCCATCTGAGTCAAGACAGCCTGCGGAACAATGGTACGAATCCGGGCCTCATAGGTTGCGCGGTTCGTTGCGCTGTAATCACGCGTCGCTCCGGGGACGAGTTGCCAGTTAAACCATTCATCCACAGTTTGGTCTTTGGTGCTTTTGGCAAGGTCGCGCAGATTGTTGCCGTAATAGAACCAGTTACCCAAATCGTAGACACGACCGGTTTGCTTCGTATAGATACCGCCAATTT
>CAYLJQ010000047.1:15765-19160 GCA_964383955.1 uncultured Heliomicrobium sp.
GACCAATGCGTTCATCCATTTATTTCCCGAAAGCCATTTTCGGCCTTTGCCAAAGGGAAATTCATATATGAAGTTCAGGGTCAGGTTGTGCGGGGCGGAGTTATTGGTTGGTCGCCAAACCAAGCCGTCGTCAAACTCATTTTCACGCACGACACGCTCAATATTTGACGCCCAAAGGTACGACGCCTGCAAGCTGTACCCTTTCGACATGCGCTTGGTCAACGTCATTTCCAGATGGTCGTATTTTTGTTCGCCTCCAGGATCGCGACCGTTGATGACGTTGTTAAAGTTTGGATAAGGACGCAACAATTGCGATTTCGCAATGTTTGCGTTGGTGAAAAACCCGTTGGTGCGCATATCCGCATAAACCACCGGATTGCTGACTGCTAATGCTGCGAAATTACTGATGTTAAATGGGTTGGTAAGTTGCGAATTCAGGTCATTGGCCAGCGCGTTGTTACGGGTCAATCCTGTTGCCCAGTACTTTCCTGGCAGCGCATCAATTCTTCGGCTGACCTGAATGTTGTCAGTTCGCGATCCCAAATAGGCAATTTCCGCAACCAGAGTACTGCCGACCTGACGTTGCAAACCAATTCGCCAGCGGTGTTGCCGCGCGCGCTCCCAGTTGTAATCCAGGTACGTGTTGATTCCACGCCCTTGCAGCGCCATCAATCCCAGGGCATTTCCCTGCGGCACATCGAACCGTGACCCGTCGGAACGGATCGGGAATGGATCGTTCAACAAGGTGACGCAAGCCGACAAACTGGCGCGGCAAGCAGCGGAAGTAATATTGGTATTGTTAAAGGTCAGTCCATTATCGTTCGTGATAACGGTGCTGGTTCCTCGGCTGTAACCAGTCTGGTTCAGTCCATTATTTAGCACGTTATTCGTGTCATAAAACATGCCCCATCCACCGCGAAGCACGGTTTTGTCGTTGAGTTGATACGCAAACCCAATGCGCGGCATCCAGGCTGGTTGCGCTTTATTGACGGTATCCGGGGCGCCATCTTTGCCTAAGAAGGTGGCTCCGCCTTTGACAATAAAGTCACTGGCCGGACGCAAAGCCAAAATCGAAGCAGGCAATTTGGCATAGGCTTCCTGGGCACCCGCTGAAATTGGCAAGGTGGATTCCAAATCGAATCCTGTTAAACCACGATTGAATCGTTCGCGGAAACTGCCTTCCAGCTCATATCGCAAACCAAGATTGATGGTCAGCTTTCGGCTCAGTTTCCAGTCATCCTGGACATAGCCGGAATAGAACTTATTCGACAAATACAGACTATCGTTTGTGCTGATCGAAACACCGCTTGGCACACCCAGCATGAAGGCGGCCCATTCCAGCCCGATCAAGTTTGCCGTCGTCGTGTTTTGCGCCTGTCGCACAAATGAATTGTTGTAAGTAAAGCTGCCGGACGCATTGCCGGGCCCATTTGATGCCCGCCAGTTTCCGCGAATATCCAGTCCGAAACGCACACTGTGCGTGCCCAGGTATTTAGCCAATTCAGCGCGCAACGTGCCGACACTGTATCGCCCAAATCCCGGATAACCGCGCGTAAATTCGCTGTACGAGTTATCGCTGAAATCCAGATTTGGCAGGTGAATGTACGGACCAGCTTTTGTGTCCAGATAGCTGGGCAAACCGACTTTGCTGGGCGGGAAACTGGTCTGTACGGCATTCGAAGCGTTGCCTTCGATGAAGCGGTTCCAGCCCACCGACCAATTAAAGATGGTCGTGGAATTAAACGTGTAGACATGATCGAAAATCATGCCGATGTTTTTGCGCACCAATCCAGCGACCTGCAAGCCGCGCGCGGTTTCATAAACCCAATCACCGCGATCTTCAGGATTGAAATTGCTGTAATTCCACTTGCCGAACATTCGTTGTTTCGACGTCAATTGCAGATCCACGCGGTTGGTGAAGGCTTTGTAGTCCCAGTTGAACGGCGTTGCCGAAGCCAGATAGTTATTGCGGCCTTCCGCTGAAACGACGCCCGGAACGTTGTTCGCGCGCGGATACAGAGCTTCGTAATATTTGTACATCGGGTTCAGGATGGGAACCTGATTGTTCGGGAAAGGATCGCGCGTCACAACGCCGTTGACCAGACGCGCAGTTCGGGGATCGTAAATCTGGTAACGAACCGGGTCGAGTTTCAGCAGGTCCGAAAAATCGCCACGCCGGTGCGCATCGCTTGGCACCGTGCGGTTGACGGCTGTCGCCTCTTCCGTCTTGACGTCTTTGGCAGCGTTGTAGCTGAAAAAGAAAAAGAGCCGATCGCGACCATCAAAGCCGAATGGCCCAAACGCTTTTTTCGGTAAACGAACCGGGCCGCCGACCGATCCAGCCCAGTTGTTGGAACGTCCGCTGGGTTGCGGGCTGACGGATTGCAATTGTTGAGCAAGCGCCGTGTTTCCCGCTGCTTCAGCTTGCCGGATGCGGCCCCAATACCCGGCATTCGTCGTGCTTTGCGTTCCGTTCAGCCGTTGCTGCCAGTGTTGCCACGTCAACGCGCCGTGATAATCGTTGCCGCCGCTTTTGGTCGAAAGCGAAATCGTGGCGCTGGTCGTGTGGCCTTTGCTGGCGTCAAACGGAGCCGTTTCCACTTTGAATTCCGCTACCGTATCGGTGTAAGGCAGGTAGCCCGCACGGCGTCCTTCGGCACTGCTTTGCACACCGTCCAGCGAAAACTCGTTGCCGCCCACACCGCCCGCCGCGCTGACGGCCGATCCTCCCGCATTCGAATGCATCCCCAGGTAATTTGGCTGCGCCGTCCACTGCATCCCTGGCACGCCGCGCGCCAGCAAGATTGCGCTATTGCTCATCACTGGCAGATCGCTGATCTGTCGTTGTTCCAGCGAAGCCGTTCCACTGCCAGTGGTCGTTTCCAGCAACTGAGTCGTGGCTGAAATGGTCACCGTTTCGCTGGCGACACCCAGCTCAAGCACAATGTCCAGATTCTGACGACTGTTGACCGTCAACGTGTAACCTCGTTGAATGGATTTTTTGAATCCAGTCGCGGTGACGGTAATTGAGTAAGTTCCAGGCAGTAAATAAGGCGCTTCAAAATAGCCGCTGCCATTTGTTTCAACTCTGGAGGTGATATTGGAGTCAGTATTGGTCACTTCAACCCTGGCACCGGCGACAACTGCGCCGCTGGGGTCTTTGACCGTGCCAAGAATGGTGCTTCGCGTTTCCTGCGCAAAGGTGGCAACGCTCAACAATGTCAATGCAACAATGGCCAGAACCGTTCTGGCAAAGAAACGGGTGCGTAAAGTATGGGTGGATTTCATAACAGGCCTCATCGGGGTAAAGTAGAACAAGCCGCCAGCTTGCCCTATCAATTCGGCAAACCGTAATAGTCCACTTCGAGGTCAAGTTGGCAGTTTGCCTCCTCTAT
>CAYLJQ010000048.1:0-18966 GCA_964383955.1 uncultured Heliomicrobium sp.
ATCAGGATTTCGATGACCTGGCGCGCGAATTCGGATTTCATCCGCTGGCCATTGAAGATTGCCGCCATCCGCACCAACGGCCAAAAATTGACGAATATCCGGGCTATTACTTCATCGTTGTTTACGAAGCCAGCTTGAACGACGACTGCCAACTGGAACTGCGCGAATTGAATATCTTTCTTGGCCCGAATTACATCGTCACCGTGCACAGCCTGCCGATTCGCGCTATTGACGACGCTCGCAAACACTGGCGCGGCTGGACAGACCTGGCTGAACGCCGAACGGGAATTGTCACCTACCTGCTGATTGATCACATTGTTGATGAATACTTGTCGCTGCTTGACCGGTTGTCGGATCGGCTGGAAGACCTGGAAGAACAGATTTTCGATGACTTCCATCCTGAAGCTTTGGAAGAGATTTTTCGCGTTAAGAAGCAATTGTTGTTTATGCGCCGCACGGTTTCGCCTGTGCGCGAAGTGTTCAACACCTTGCTGAAACGCGAACAGCCGATCTTTTCCCGCGAAACGCTGGTGTACTTTCAAGACGTGTACGACCATTTGATCCGTGTCGTCGAAGCGATTGATATGCTGCGCGAAATTGTCGGTTCGACAATGGATGCGTATCTGTCGGTTTCAGGCAATCGGCTGAACAAGGTGATGAAGCAGTTGACTTCGATTTCGGCAATCCTGATGTCCATCACATTGGTTTCCAGCATCTACGGCATGAACTTTCAGTTTATGCCGGAACTTGGCGAGCGGTATGGATACGTAGGAGCGCTGTCAGCAATGCTGGTGATCGGTTTGGCGCTCTACTTTTACTTTCGCAAAATCAACTGGCTATGAAACACAGAAAAACAGCCAGGCGCTGGCTGAGAAAACGAAAACGCGCGGTCAAAGGCGGCTTGGCCAAACTGGTTGCCTTGACTGGTGAACACGAATCCAAAAGCGATTCTGATCAAACCGCTCTGCCAGCACAGATTCAACCGCACAGCGATTCCGGCATTCTACGGCAGGACGTCGCAGCCTTCCGGCTTCCGAATGCGCTGGCCGAAATCGGTGAGCGCGAACAACGCGATTGGATACCCAGCGGTTTTGTCATTTTCGTGGTTGCCCTGGCGATTCTTTTTATCGCCATCATCGCCTGGCATGTTTCTGAAATGCCTTCGGCGAAGTAAAAGCAGCCTTCTAAACCTGCCAAGTTTTTGCCCGAACGCGGCCTCGTGCTACCATCCATTTTCGTTACCCGGCTGGAAACTTCATCCATTCAAAAGGAAACTTCGATGGCGCGACGAGCGATCTATCCCGGCACGTTTGACCCGTTGACCAACGGTCATCTGGACATCATTTCGCGCGCCTGCAAGCTGTTCGACGAAGTCATCGTCGCCTTGCTGGTCAATCCCGGCAAAAATCCCATGTTCACCGTGCCGGAGCGCGTCGAAATTCTGAACGAAGTTCTGAAGCCCCAATTCTCGCAAGTTTCCGTCGAAACGTTCGAAGGCTTGCTGGTGGATTACTGCCGCCAGCGCCAGGCCAACGCCATCATTCGCGGCGTGCGTTCCATCAAAGATTATGAATACGAACTGCCGATGGTCTTGATGAACCACCGGCTGAACCCTGACGTTGAAACCGTTTTGCTGGTCGCTTCTGAAGAAAACAGTTATGTCAGTTCCAGCTTGATCAAAGAGGTTTTCATGCTGGGCGGTTCGATTGATGGTTTGGTTCCCGACCTTGTGATCGAAAGAATGTATCAACATCGCACCGATAAAGACTGATTTTTTGTAGTCGAGCAGGAAGAAATGCAACCACAAAAAGCACACAAGACACAAAAAGAGCTTTCGTGCTTTTGTGCTTTTTGTGGTGAGACTTCTTTTTCGCTCTCTGAAAACAGCCCAAAATGAGCACAACAGTGAAATCTGCATTTGTATTTCCAGCGTCCAATCGCGCAAAGAGCACACACCTTTCCTCCACCGCAGCCGTTGTGATGGCGGCGGACAAGCTGCGCGCGCAAGGCATCACCGTCATTGACCTGGGCGTAGGCGAACCTGACTTCCCAACGCCGGAACACATCAAAAATGCAGCCAAGCGCGCGCTGGACGAAAACTTCACTAAGTACACAACGTCCGCTGGAATTCTGCCGCTACGCCAGGCGGTTTGCGATTACATCAATTCCAATTTCGGTTCGGATTACACGCCGGATCAATGCTGCATTACGGTTGGCGGCAAACAGGCGATCTTTGGCGGCGTGGTTTCGCTGATCAATCCGGGCGACGAAGTCTTGCTGGAAAATCCCTGCTGGGTGTCGTTTCCGGAAATCGTCAACTTCGCCGAAGGCCGCAATGTAATGATTGATACCGAAGCGACGGACTTTCATCTGACGGCTGAACTGGTCAAAGCGGCGATTACGCCGAAAGCAAAACTGCTGATCATCAATTCGCCGTCGAACCCAACGGGCCGCGTGATTGATCCGGTGGAGTTTCGAAAGATCATCGAAGTTTGCGTCGAGCGCGGCCTGTGGGTGATTTCCGACGAATGTTATCTGCAATTCGTTTACGCTCCGCACAAAGTCAATTCCGCCGCTGCATTGCCGCCGGAGCTTCGTTCGCGCGTTTTGATCGCTGGCTCGCTGTCGAAAACATACGCGATGACTGGCTGGCGCGTTGGCTTCACGTTGGGCGCAAAAGAATGGGTGACGGAAATTCTGAAGATTCAAAGCCATTCGGCGACCATGGCCGCTTCCATCGCGCAGAAAGCCGCTGTCGCTGCGCTGACTGAATCGCAGGAACCCGTCAAAGAAATGCTGGCCGAATACCAACGCCGGGCCAACTGGTTCATCCCGGCGTTGAATGAAATTCCCGGCGTCGAATGCAGCCAACCCGAAGGCGCGTTTTACGCTTTTCCGAATATCAAAGGCTTGATGAAACAATGCGGCTTCGCCACGTCGAAACAAGCCGCAGATGAATTGCTGATGAAATACGGCGTGGCAGTCACGGATGGCGCTGCCTTTGGAGCGGAAGGATATATCCGGCTGTCTTACGCCACTTCGATGGAAGTTTTGCAGGAAGCTGTCACCCGCATTAAACAAATGACTACAGTACCGCGCGTGTGAGCAAGCGGTGTTTTTTGCAGACAACCGCTTGCTTACTCGCGCGGTATCGCATCGTCGTCTTATGAGAGCCTATCTTCCAGATTACGAACTGAAAACTCCGGCGAGCCTGGATGAGGCATTGCGGCTGCTGAGCACCGAACCTGGCGCATGGCATCCGTTTGCCGGCGGAACCGATCTGATGGTTTTGCTGGAAGCTGGAAAGCTTGCGCACAAACAGTTTGTCAGTTTGTGGGGATTGCCGGAGCTTTCCGGAATCGAAGTTGACGATGGTCACGTCACAATTGGCGCGATGACCACGTATTCGCAGATTCAGAAAGACTCGGTTTTGCGTTCTAAGTTTCCGATGCTTTGCCAGGCCGCCAGCCTGACCGGAGCTGTGGCCATCCAAAATCGCGGAACGCTTGGCGGCAACATCGCCAACGCTTCTCCGGCGGCAGATTCACTTCCGGCGTTGCTGGTGTACGAAGCCGAACTGGAATTGATTTCATCCGGCAGTTCGCGCCTTGTTCCCTACAACGGCTTTCACACCGGCTACAAAACAACAGTGATGCGCGAAGACGAATTGATTCGCGCGATTCGTTTGCCGCGCACAACCGCAACCGGGAAACAGCACTTGCGCAAAGTCGGCACGCGCAAAGCGCAGGCCATTTCCAAAGTCTGCATTGCCGCAATGGCCGAAGTTGACGGCGACACGATCAAAGACATTCGACTTGCTTATGGCAGCGTAGCTCCGACGCCAGTTAGAGCATGGAAAACGGAAGCGGTGCTGAAAGGTCAAAAAATTGATCCAGCGACGATCAAAGCTGCGCGAACAGAAGTGCTACACGAATTGAAGCCGATTGATGACGTTCGTTCGACAGCGGATTACCGCTCTCTGGTTGCGGCGAACTTGCTGGAAGAATTTCTGAACAAGTTAATTCGGAAGGAATAAGGCTATGAATATAGCAGACTTCATTTGGCTGCCGGACATCGTTGAAAAGCTGGCTGTGAAACACCATGTTTCTCAAGATGAGACCGAGGAAGTCTTTTTCAACCGCCCCAAATTTCGTTTTGTCGAATCTGGCCACCAACAAGGTGAAGACGTTTATGCGGGTTTAGGTCAGACAGATGCAGGCCGTTATCTTATCGTGTTCTTCATCCACAAAACGGGTAACATAGCATTGATCTTAAGCGCCCGTGATATGGACCCAAAGGAGCGAAGACGTTATGAGCGAAAATAACCCAACACAACTTACGAGTATTTCAAAATCAAGCACTGTGGAAGAAACTGCAGACTTCTGGGATACACACAGCCTTGGCGATCATTGGGATCAAACGCATGAAGTTGACTTTATCATTACAGCCAAACGGCGACACCGTGTCACACTTGATCCTGAAGTTTATGAACAAGTCGAAGCTGAAGCCAGAGTCCGTGGAGTTATGCCTGAAACTTTGGTGAACCTGCTTCTATCGGATCGCTTACACGAATTGAGAATAGGCGGATAACCCCACTTAATATGAAGACCAAACAACTTGGAAATAGTGATTTGCAAATTACGCCGCTCGGCATTGGCGCTTGGGCGATGGGCGGGGCAGGCTGGGCGTTTGCCTGGAGCCAGCAGGACGACAACGAATCTATTTCAGCCATTCACGCGGCGCTGGATGCCGGAATGAATTGGATAGACACAGCGGCGGTGTATGGCTTGGGACATTCCGAAGAAGTCGTTGCCAAGGCTTTGGCCGGTCGAAGTCAAAAGCCTTACGTCTTCACTAAATGTGAACGTACATGGAATGAAGAGCGCCAGATCGTCAAATCGCTGAAAGCCGATTCGATTCGCCAGGAATGCGAAGACAGTTTGCGGCGGCTGAAGGTAGACGTGATTGACCTGTATCAAATTCACTGGCCGGAACCCGACGAAGATGTCGAAGAAGGCTGGGCGACGTTGGCCAAGCTGAAAGAAGAAGGCAAAGTCCGCTGGATTGGCGTTTCAAATTTCAATGCGGATCAGTTGTGCCGTGCGCAAAAAATTGCGCCGATCACTTCGCTGCAACCGCCTTACTCGCTGATTCGCCGTGAAGTCGAACCTGATGTGCTGCCGTTTTGCAGCGTTCACAATGTCGGCGTGATTGCTTATTCGCCAATGGGTTCGGGAATGCTGACCGGCGCAATGACTCGCGAGCGAGTGGAAAACCTTCCTGAAGACGATTGGCGGCGGCGCAGCCCGCAGTTCCAGGAACCATTGCTGACACGGAATTTGAAAATCGCCGACAAGCTGAAAGAAATTGCCGCGCGGCATAACCGCACGGCTGGCGAAGCGGCCCTGGCCTGGGTGCTGGCCAATCCTGTTGTGAGTGGAGCCATCGTCGGCGTTCGCAATGCGGAACAGGTCAGCGGCATCATCGGCGCAATGGAATTCCGATTGAGCAGTGAAGAAATCGCTGAACTTGAGTCGCGCGTCTGAGCAAGAACGATTGCTGGAAAGCCTTGCACAACCTCAGCAAGGCTTCCAGTCTGGAACAACAGGTTTTTACTCTTTCTCCCTGCCAGAACTTAACGCACATTGATCAGCACTGGGTTCGCAGACGTTTGCTCAACATACAGCACCACTTCCAGTTCGCCGCGTCCTCGCAAAGCAAAAGGAACCTGGATATTGACTTGGTCCAGCCCTGTGAAGCCTGGAGCCGCACCCACAAACGCAACGTTCGCATCCATACCACCAATCTTGGCAGTTACCTCTCGTCCCAAACGCAGCCCCGTCCCATACAGCACCAGAAAGACTTGGTCCGATGAGAAATCAAAGCGCACCGGCTCAGGCACGTAACGATTGCCGTCAAATCGTGCGACGGGTTCGTAGCCTATCACGCCGTTGCGAACAACCAGGTAAACGGCGGCAGGCACGCCCCGCCCGTCGGCATTCGCGGTAAACACACTCGCCGCAGCACGAGTAATCGCCAATTGTCCGATCGCCCCACTGCTCAGCTTAATGGTTGCCATCCCAGTTGCTGTCCCGGCGGGAATCTGCAAATTGAGTTGACCCGGCGAAACGAAAAAGAGCGGCGCCAGGCGTTCGACACCTTGACTGTCACGGATGCGCACGCTGAGTCCTGCCAGTTCGGTAGGCAAAGGCAATCCGGTGGCAACTTGCGTTTGCTCTGTCATTTGCCCTCCGAAAACCGCGACGATGGATTCGGGCGCAGCTTCGGCCTTGTAACTGGCAGCAGAGACCGCACTAACGGTGGTGGATCTGAAAGCAAGCGCATACGCCTGTGCGCCTGTGCAACCGTTTGACTCAGCAGCGATGGTGAAATTGTAAATGCCCGCTTGTGTAGGCGTGCCGCTCAAGCTGCCACTCGCGCTCAAGCTCAAGCCCGTTGGCAATGCGCCTGACGACAATGCAAAACGATATGGCTCTGCGCCGCCCGTGGCCTTCACCGTTTGGTTATACGCTGTGCCTGCAAATCCGTTTGGCAGTGTTGGCGTGAGCGTGAGCGCGGAACATTGCGATGTGATGGTCAGGGCATATTCGCGACTGCCCGCGCACAGGCTCAAGTAATATGTCGCACGGATGGTGAAGCGGTATGTCCCCGGTGTGGTAGGCGTGCCAGCCAAGCCCTGGCCGCCTTGTAACGTGATGCCGGGCGGCAACGCGCCGCTGGTCACGGCAAAATGATATTCGCCCACGCTGCCGCCGCTGGCGGTGAGCGATTGGTTGTAAAGCACGCCGACCGTGCCGTTGGGCAAACTGTCGGGCGTAACCGCAATGGCCGGGCAGGCAGGGCTGTTGAAGACAAAAACCGAGCCTTGATCCTGTTGTGTACCAACGGTGTCTCCCTGGGCACCTACCGCAATGGTGTCGCCGCTGATGGCGAGGGCGCTGCCGAACAAATCGTCAAAGAACGTGTCGCTAGGAAGGAGTTTCTGTTGGAACTGCCATTGCTCGGCCAGGCCATAAACATAAATAGCGCCCTGGTTGTACCGCCCGCCAGGACGGCCAGCCAGTGAACCAATCGCCAGCAATCCATCGCTCAACGCGACTGCTTGACCAAACAAATTGTTGGTCGCGCCGTCGTCGGTGGCAAGTTTTTGCCGCTGCACCCAGCGCGAATTCTCCAGACGGAACACATAGGCGGCACTCACCTGGCGATTAAACCCCTGATTCGGCGCGCCCACCGCCAGCGTATCGCCGCGCAAGGCCACGGCGTAACCGAAGCGTTGACTGGCGGTACCGTCGTTGGCCAGGAGTTTTGGCAACTGGCGCGTGCGGTTTGTGAGATCGAAAAGCGAGACCGATCCCTGATCTTTGTTGCCATTGATCGTGTCATAAGGTGCGCCTGCGACCACAGTGTTGTCCGCCAGCGCTACTGCGTCGCCCAACCGGGCGTTATCTGTGCCGTCTAGCGCGGTGAACTTGGTATCCTGCTTCCAGACTGCGCCCTCGCCCGCACGCGTGAAAACAAACACTGCGCCGCGCGATTTGTTCACTCCTGGCGCGCCGATCACTGCGAGGTCTCCGTTGAGCGCGATGGATTGCCCAAAATACATGTTTGGCGCAGCGTCGGCACCGGTCGTCGTAAATGCGCGGTCTGTCAGTTGCCAGATCGCGCCAGTACGTCTGTAGGCATACACCACGCCTTGGTTAGCCAGACGCGCATCAGAATGTGGCGCGCCCACCAGCAAGGTATTGCCGCTGAGAGCAACCGCTTCGCCGAAATTGTCGCCACTTACGCCGTCCGGAGCAGTCAGTTTCTGTTGGAATTGCCATTCCTGCGGCGTGCCCGTTCGCGTGAAGACATAGACTGCGCCAATATAGGTATTCGCTCCCACCGCAGCGATGATCAACGTGTCACCTGCAAGCGCGATAGCGCTCCCAAAATAATCATCCTTCTTGCCGTCATTGGCGATGAGCTTTTGCTGTTCGGCGTGGCGGCTGTCGCGCAACGTCAACACATACGCCGCACCTTGATCGGCCCCCGTCACCGCAGTGCGATACGCGCCGACCAGGACGGTCTCGCCTTGTAGGGCAACCGCGTATCCAAAACCGTCATTGGCCGCGCCGAGTTCAGAACCGAGTTGCCTGACCGGCAGCCATTCGCCGCTGTAAACGAACACATACGCCGAACGGTGATCGTTGCCGGTGTCAAACAGGCCGCGCGCTGCGCCGACCACGGCGGTGTCGCCGCTAAGAGCGACCGAAATGCCCAGCCGCGCGTCCTTTTGCGGATTGGGCGCAAGCAAGGTGCCTGTTTGCGTCCAGCCAGCCGCACTGCGCCGGAAGGAATAGGCCGCGCCGCGCTGATCCGGCCCTGAGAAATACGCGCCAATCAGCGCGTTCTCGCCGTTCAGCGCAACTGCGTTGCCGAAAAACTCGTTCGCTTCGGGGTTGGTATTGAGGATTCTCTGTTGCAGCGTCCAGCTAGTGCCGCTGCGGATGAAGACATACGCCGCTCCTTGACTGGCCGTCGTAACAGTGTGACGTGGCGCACCAATCAGCGCGGTGTCCCCTTCAAGGGCGACCGCAATTCCAAAGTAATCATCATACTCGCCTTCCTCCACAGTCAGCCGCGCCTGTTGCGTCCATACAAGCGTATTGCTTCTGGTGAAGACAAACGCCGCGCCTGCGCGGTTGGGATTTGGCGAAGGCAGCCCATAGCTGAAAGCGCCGACCAACGCCGTGTTGCCATCCAGTGCCACCGCTGCGCCGAATTGCGCGGTCGTCGTATTCTCGTTGGCGTTCAGCTTTTGTTGCAGGTTCCACGACGTGCCGGTGCGGAAAAAGACATACGCCGCGCCTTGGTCGGGATTGGCACTGCCTGGCCCATACACCGCCCCCACCAGCGCCGTGTTGCCTTTGAGCGCAACCGCCCCTCCGAAGTAATCAAAGGACCCGCCATCCTGTGCGAAGAGCCTGGCTTGTTGCGTCCACACTGCGCCGTTGCGCACGAAGACGTAAGCCGAACCGCGCGACTGATTGTCGTAAGGCGCACCCACCAGCGCCGTGTCGCCGTCCAGCGCCACCGCTTGCCCGAAAAAATCGCCGCCTGAGCCATCCGCCGCCGCCAGCCGTTGTTGCAGCGTAAAAATGGGATCAATCGTCAGCGGATATTGCGCGTCGTGGTCGGCGATTTCGATCACCACCTGTTCATCGGCCACGGTCAGCCTGGCGGAAATATTCAGCCCGCGCGCATCGCGCACGACAAGCTGGGTGTATTCAACCGCCTGCCCGCCGTCATTGCGCAAAGCGATGCGCTGGCCGTCCTCACTTGCGATGGCTTGCCAGCCCCTGCTCACCTGCATTGCCAAGCGCAACGGCTCGTCTTGCGGGTGCGCGCCCGCTGGCGGTTCACTCAACGTGAAGCCGTGTTCCAAACCGTCCGCGCTATTTACAAACCATTCCTGCACGCCGCCCGCGCGCTCAATGTTGATCGTTCGTTCGTCGCCACTGACGGTGCCCGGCCTGATTGCTTGCAAGGCCTGGCCATAACCAAGGCGCTGCAAATGCAAACTGACATAGGTTTTGTCGTTGATCGCGATGCTTACGCCTGCTTCGGTGACATAAGCGTCATAACCTGCCGCCTGATTGGGTGCGTGCCAGGCTGCGCGACCCAACGGCGTCTGCGACGTTTGACTGACGGTAAGGCGCGCCTGTTCCATCGCGGCTTGCAACGAATCGTATTGCCCATCCTGTTTCAACCGCTCAATCGCCGCCGAACCGTGCAAGGTGTCAACTTGAGCTTGCGCCTGCGTCCTGCGCAGGGACAATTCCGCCAGACCCGCCGCTGCCGCCACAAAAAGCGTGCAGACGGCGAGCCAGCGCCGCCACCGCACTCCCCCAAGCGCGGCGGAAATCAATGCCGATAAAAGATGTTTGCTGAACTTCATTCTTCCTCCTGCTTGAAGCCTGAACGGCGCTTCTTTTCGTCACTGAAGTGCCCGCAGTAATTGCAGGCACAACTCCCTCTCAGTTACTCAGGCGAAAACTCGGATTGAAATTGCCGGTGGAAGGAAGAATTTTTTGACGGTCGGCTTTCGATTGCCGCGCGCTGAGAAGCACGGCTTGAGTTTGCTGCTATACGGCAGGTCGTTCGGCGGTAAACAGACAAAAGCGCAAAGTGCCTGAAAATTAGCACTTTGCGCTTTTGCATTAAGAAGCTACGGTTGCTTAGCCTTTCATTGAAACGGCACCGCTGCCGCCCAGCGAATCCAGATTCAGTTTCAGATTCCAGCTTTCGCCGGACTTCATCATCTTGTCCCAGGTGATTTCTTTGCCGCCATAAGCCGCCATTCGGCCAAGAATCATCGTCAATGTGGTTTCAGCGCCCATGTCGCATTGATTGTCGAACTTGCCGGCATGGATACCATCCACCAGCGCTTTCATCTTTGTGCCAACCGCGGCATGCAAATCCACTTTGCCGCAATCCACCTTGTCGGCGACTTTCTGGCCTTCTTCCAACTGGTTGTAGTTGATGGTGGCCGGGCCGCCTTGATGAGATTCCGACGCGCCTTTCGTGCCGAAAAACCGTTCGCCCGATTGGCGATAGCCACGGTTTTTGAACTGGTTGGAATTGAAGCTGATGTGAACGTCGCCCGGATAGGTGTACGTCAGAATGAAATGGTCGCTGCACAAATAATCTGCCGGAATGCCAGTGACTTCTTTGCGCAAGGCTCGGCCTGATGTGCCTGTGGCTTTGATCGGATGCGATTTCATCGCCCAATTGACGATGTCCAGAATGTGAATGTTCTGTTCCACCAGAATGTCGCCGGACAACGCGCGGTCAAACACCCAGTTGCGGATGCGCGCTTCCAGGTCGGACATTCCGGGTTTGTTCTGGCGGCCAAGATCGTTGGTGTAATAAAACGTTTGCCCCAGCACAATGTCGCCGATTTCGCCCGCGTGAATGCGTTCAACCATTCCGCGATACCCTACGTCGTACCGTTTCTGCAATCCGACGTGCATGCTGACTTTGTTGTTATATTTCTGGCCGATGCTTTTCACTTTCAAACAGCCGGTGACGTCGGTCGCAACAGGTTTTTCCAAGTAAACGTGTTTGCCCGCGCTGACGGCGGCTTCCAGATGATCCGGGTGAAAATACGGCGGGCTGGTGACCAGCACCAGATCTACGTCTTTCGATTGAACAAGCTTTTCGTATGCCTTGTGGCCTTTGAACAAATTGGATGCGGAAATTGCCGGACGGCCTTTTGATTCCGCCAGCTTGCTCAAATTGGCACGCGTGGATTGCAGACGGTCTTCAAACACATCCATCAACGCAGTCACGCGAACGTCCGTGTTATTTAGAAATTCTCCGCCGTCGTAATTGCCACGACCTCCGCAACCGATGATGCCCAATCCCAAGGAGGAATTGGCTACAGAGCCAAACGCCGTTGCCGATGGAACGATCAATAATCCCGCTCCCGCAGCCGCTGAAGTTTTGACAAACTTGCGCCGCGAAACGGACTGGTCAGAAGTTGATGCTGGTTTCTCTTTCATTGCTAGGTCCTCCAAGTTTGAGAAGAAGTTTTTATGGTAAGGGAATGGTCTACCCAATCCGTCAAAAGCTCAAGTGCCGGCCAGAGCTTCAAAGCTCACCAGCCAATTGCGCAACCGTCTTTGCGCGGATCAGAACCGCCAAACAGCGCGCCGGTTTTGGGATCAATCAGAATTGCCTGATACCCGCCGAACATTCCCGGCGCAGGAGTCAGTTTGTGGCCTTTGGCTTCCAGCGCTTTACGCACCTCAACGCTGACGCCGGATTCCAGAGCCAGGCCGCTTTCAAAATGCCGAAAGCGCGCCTGTTCGCCAGCTTGCTGAACGTCCATGCCGAAATCAATCAGGTTCAGCAAAACCTGCGCGTGGCCCTGGGCCTGCATATCGCCGCCCATCAAGCCAAACGTCAGCCACAGGTTGCCGTCACGAAACACCATCCCCGGAATCAAGGTGTGAAAGGGCCGTTTTCCACCTTCCAGCTTGTTCGGATTGTTCGGGTCAAAGGAAAACCCTGCGCCGCGATTGTGCAGCACAACGCCCGTGTCGCCCGCAACCAGGCCCGAACCAAAGGCGCTGAAGATGCTTTGAATAAACGAAACCGCGTTGTGGTCTTTATCAACCACGGTCAGGTAAACGGTATCTTCGCCACCACGCGAACTTGGCGGCGTGTCGCCGCCCGCTTTGCCCGCATCAATCTTCTTGCGAAGTTCGGCGGCGTATTCTTTCGACAGCAGTTTATCCAGCGGCGCTTTGTAAAATGCCGGATCGGCAATGTGCCAGGCGCGGTCGGCATAAGCCAGCTTTTTGGCTTCAACCAGCAGGTGCAAATATTCCGCCGAATTGTGGCCGAGGCTTTTCACATCGTAGCCTTCCAGAATGTTCAGCATTTCCAGTACGGCCAAACCCTGATTGTTCGGCGGCAATTCGTAAACCGTGTACCCGCGATATTTTGTGCTGATCGGATCAAGCCAGTTCGAGGTGTGGTTGGCAAAGTCTTCAGCGGTGTGCAATCCGCCTTGCGCTTGCGCGAATTTGAGAATCTTTTGCGCGATTTCGCCCGTGTAAAACACGTCGCGGCCTTTGGCAGCAACCAGCTTCAAGGTGTTGGCAAGATTCTTGTTCGTGAACATTTCGCCCGGCGCCAGCGGTTTGCCGTTCGGCAAGAACGTCGCGGCGAAATCGGCGTTGGCTTTGTGCTGCAGCGCGTTGTCCCAATCGCCGGCAATCACGTCGGTGACGGGAAATCCGCGCTCGGCGTATTCAATCGCCGGTTGCAGCACGTCAGCCAGCTTCATCGTGCCGTACCGTTCCAGCAGTTTTGCCCAACCATCCACCGCGCCCGGAACCGTCACAGTATGGATCCCGACTTGCGGAATTTTGGTGAAGCCGCGTTTTTTCAGTTCATCAATGCTGGCAGCTTTGGGCGAACGTCCGCTGGCGTTCAGCGCCTTGAGCTCCTTTTTCTTCGCATCCCAAACCAGCGCGAACAAATCGCCGCCGGGACTGACCATCATCGGTTCGACGACGCAAAGCACTGCTGCAGCGGCGACAGCGGCATCAATGGCATTGCCGCCTTGCTGCAAAATTCGAAGCCCGGCGGCAGAAGCCAACGGCTGGCTGGTTGCCACCATTCCGTTCATCGCGCGGATGGCGGAACGAGTTCGCCCGCCGCCTTTGGCCGGTTTGTCACCGATAGAATGTTGAGAGTTCACAGTCATCACAATTGCAAAAACGATTGCCGACGCAAACGCGAAAGCAATGGCCTTCCGGTTAAACATGGTTTTCCTCCACTTTGTCTGGCTCTGGGTTACTTGAGGAGAAATGCGCGAACCGCACACCGTAGAAAATCTGCGGCCATCATACGCAGATTGAAGCGAAGCGAAAAGTGATTGGCTGAATTCTTTGCCCGGAAATGAAAAGCTGCCATTCACAGACAGCGAGGGGAATCCGTCCGTGGATGGCAGTAGAAGGAAACTCTGACCTTTGTACTCAAAGCGGCTGTAACAATTGGCGCACAACGTGCAGGTTCTCTTTGGCGATAAAATCGCTGGCACCTGCCGTCTGTGCTGCTTCGCGCGATTCCGGGCGGTCGTGGCCGGTGACAATGCACACACGGGCGTCCGGCCAGACGCTTTTCAATTGCCGCGTCGCCTGTAGCCCGTCCACGCGCGGCATTTCGATGTCCATCAGCACCCAGTCGGCGGCGGTCAGATGTTCGGCGGCATAGGTTTCAACCACGTCCGCACCATCTTCGCATTCGTAGACGGCTTCGGCCTGCCGAGTAACCAAACTGCGCAACAGGCGGCGCATTTCCGCATTGTCATCCACGATCAACACTTTCATCATCTGCTTTACTCCTTCACTGAGCGTTCGGACGCGCTGCCTGCTTGAGAGCTGCCGGTTACTTGCCAGACTGCGGGATGATGCGTTGGTTGGTTGAATACGAAATCAACGGCTGCTGGCTCTGGCAGCCGCCGATTTCCGTCTAAGCAGTGCAGTTCAGGATTGAAAACAGATCAAGGACAGCCGGGCGAAGTCGTTAGTGCGCTCACCTGCCTTAACACGTTGTCCGGTCCTTTTAAGTACCAAGCTCCCAGTTTATCGCTATCAATTCTAGCGAACGAGACACTGAAGGCGTTCACCACGCGACCCGGTTGGAAGACTATCGGCTGGCCCTGGTACCGATCGCCCGGCGCAATGTAATTGTCCCCGCCCATATAGATTGTCACGGCTGCTCCGGTCGTGTTGTTGTAGCCAAAACGTGCGGTGTATACGCCGTTCACGCCACGCTGTACACATTCCAGGATAGGTACAATCGTTGGAGGGATCGTCACGGTGTAGCTGCGCGATCCCTCGCACATCCCGTTATTCCACTTCGCCTTGATCGTGAAGTTGAACGTGCCGTGAGTGGTAGGTGTGCCCGTAATGGTCATCGTGTTAGAAAACGCCACCAACTGTAACCCCGGCGGAAGCTTACCTGCCGAGACACTGTATGCATAAAACCCTGCCGGAGTAGCAGAAAGCAATTCGACGTAAGACACGCCCAGATAGGGTTGTTTGATCGTCACTGGATTGACTGTCACCCCGCAGTTCGAGGCGTTGGCCGCAGTCAATGTGAAGGTTCGAGTCGTCCGAGCGCCGCAGTTATCGGTTGCAGTTACACTCACAGTGTAATTTCCTGGCGAATTAACATTCGTGACAGTGATTGTGCCCGTTGCCGGGTTGCCGACAAGTGTGCCGGTGAATCCAGGCGCCGAAGCCGTCAGCGTTACCACTGAACCGTTGTCGGATGGCACCGCGCTGGGAAGAACCGTCACGGCACCGCCCACCGTGACGGAAGTGGCAGGATAAGTACCGAGTGCAGGCAATGGGTTGGGATTGACTGTGACGCTGAGCGTCGCTTCATTGAACAAACCGCCGCTATCCGTGACGCGTAGCGCAAACTTAGCGACCGCCGCCGTGCAATTCGCCACGACTGAGGCCGTCACTTGCCCCGACGAATTGATGCTGATGTTGGACACGGTGACGCCCTGAACCGTTGCGCTCGGCGCGCCATTGACCGTCACGATGAGAGTCGTGTTGGCTTCCTCAGGATCAGCAACGGAGGCGATTTGCGAATTTGAGGCGGGACTGCCCGCTGTGCGCGTTAAGGCTGTTCCTGCAATCGTGGGAGGCCTGTTAACAACCCCTTTCGATTCCACCGAACCGGCATCACAGCCCGTGGATTGAGGACGCGAAACACTGCGTTGATCGGTGGAACCAGGCGTGCAACCCGCGCTGCCCACGGGGATCATGTTGAACACCGGGCTGCCCGCAAGCGGCAAGTGTGTTTTAGTCAGGCCGCCATTGTTGGCCAACGTGCTGAGCATCGCCCCGTTCGACGCAACAACCTTGGTCGTGCTTTCTGGCCCTAAGGCACCGACGCAGGCACCGACAAGCACGTTGTAGCCGTAGTCGTGTTTAAAGTCGCTGTAAGAGCCACCGCAGTCAGGCACGCTGTCTTGGCCATTGCCAGCGATGATCGAGCGTTTCAGCATTGGGCCTGAATTGGGTATGCCGCCGGTTTCGTCGCAGATCGCGTCGGAATCCACGCCAGCGCTGTTGCCAGTGATCGTGGTGTCGTTGATTGCCGCCGTCACGAGGCCAGTCAAGTACATCGCGCCCCCTACCTTATCGGCGCGGTTACCGCTGATGGTGCTGTTCGTAATTTCCACTGCGAGCGAATTATGCTGGACATGTTCCACATACACTCCTCCACCAAGGCCACTAGAGGAGTCACCAGACGCCTCAACCGCATGATTGCCGCTGATTGTGCTGCGCAGGATGCGAATGGTGCCGCCGTTGAAATCCGGGTGAACCCATAAACCGGCGCCGTAACGGCCAACGTTGTCGCTGATCGTGCAGTCAATCAGCGTCAGGCGTTGCATGCCGCCACTGGAGAAAATCCCGCCACCTGGGTCTTGCATCGAGCGGTTGCCGCTGACGACGACACGCTCAAGCGTAACATTGCTGCCTGGCGTCTGTATCCCACCGTTCGTGCCGTTGATAACGCGTATGTCGCGGACTGTGATGTTCGTGCCGAGCACCGTCGCGGCGTAGGCGCTGTTCGACAAATCAATGGTCGCACCATTGCCTTCCAGCGTGCCTGGAAAACCGCCGAAGTACAGCGAGGGATAGGTACAGGGTTGCAAGCGCACGGTGACATCGTTGTCCGAGACGTAAATCGGCGTGCCGCACGGCACATCAATGATGGTGGCGGCGCGCGCTGGTTTCGCACCACGTAGCGCAGCGCCGACAAGAAACGCTGCCAGCAGGCCCAGAAGCAGGACGCGGACTCCACCTTTTGACCCAAAATGAATCCCGCTGCGTCGTATACGCGCCTTTTGAAAAAAGTTGGCGACTTGTTCGCTCAATGTGATTGCCATAACTGATCTCCTTTGCTGATAGGTAATGCGCTTATCGGATGATTTGTCAGGAAGCGTTTCTTCCAACGACGGGCGGGATTGTGCAGGGAAGGCTAAAGGTGGCGCGTCAGCAGGAATACTCATTTTGACTGAGCACATGTGCTCAATTTTCTGAGCAGTTCTACTTACGGGGTTCGATCAGTTGGAGCTGTAGAGGCGCAAAATCTTGCGTCTCCTACTCAAGACAATTCGGATTTGTGCTGGATGGCGAATTTGACCAGCGCGTGGCTGCCGCGCAGATCAAGTTTCTGGCAAATATGCGCGCGATGATTTTCGACGGTGCGAACGCTGACGCCCAGTTCATCAGCGATTTGTTTGCTGGTTTTATAATCGGCCAGCAACGCCAGCACGCGGCGTTCGGTGGCGGTCAATTCCTGCAATCCGGGCTGGCGCAACAAAGTCGAAGCGCGATTGTGGCGGCTGAGCAACAAGGTGGAAAGCAATGGGCTGATGTAATTTTGTCCGGTGGCGACGGTCTTCAAACAATTGACGACATCCGCCGCCGCGCTGTCTTTGACGACGTAACCTTTCGCGCCCAGATCAAGCGCTTCGTTGAAGTGCATTTCATCCTTGTGCATGGTCAGAAAGACAATCGCCACCGGCCAGCCTTCTTCACGCACCCGCCGTGCGACCGCAAAGCCGTCCAGTTCCGGCATGTCCATATCTAGCAAAGCAATTTGAGGTTGCAGTTTTTCGATTTGTTCAAGCGCCGCCGCGCCGTCGTCGGCTTCTGCGATGACGCGCAAGCGCGGATCGCGTTCAATGATCTGACGCAATCCGTGGCGGAAGATTGGGTGGTCGTCGGCAATCAAAATGCAAATTTCGTCTTTCATACGGTTTCTTCGGGAATCGTCAATTTGACGGTAATGATTGTGCCCTGGCCCGGCGTAGAATCCATCGTATACGCGCCGCCCAGCAAGCGCACACGTTCGGCCATGCCAATCAGGCCAAACCCACCTCGGCGCAGCTCAGGAGCGCTGACTTGCGAAGCGGCACTGAAGCCCTGACCGTTGTCTTCAATCTTCATTCGCACTTCGCGTTCGTCTCGGGCAATCGTCAGCCCGGCCTCGGTCGCGCGTGAATGTTTGAGAATGTTGTTGACGCTTTCCTGCACAACTCGATAAAGGTTCAATTCAGCTTCATTCGAAAACAAACCGTCAATGTTTTTCAAATCAGTTGCGAAGCGAATGCCGGAAGTGCGTTCGGCTTGCTGACACATGGCCTGAAGGGTTTTTGTCAGGCCGAAACGTTCCATTTTGTAGGGGCGCAGGTTATAGGCGATCTCGCGCACTTCCTCGATGGCATGCGCGCTGGCGTCGGAAATCTCAGCAATTTGTTCGCGCGTTGCTTCGGGGTCGTCGAAAGAATCCATCGCCAGAAAGCTGCGATTTTTAATGATCAGCAACGATTGCCCAAGACTGTCGTGCAATTCGGCGGCGATGCGCTGGCGTTCCTGTTCCTGTGAATCCAGCAATTGGCGGGAAAACGCTTCCTGCGCCGCATTTGCTCGCTGCAGATTGGCGATGCGCTGCCGGTACGCCAGAAACACCGTTCCTACCACGCCCAGTGAAACCAATGTCAAAAACCACCACGTTCGCCAGAAAGGCGGAACCACGACAATTCGGATCGAAGCGCCATCAGGATTCCAAATCCCATCACTGTTGGCCGCCGTCACGGTGAAGGTGTAATTCCCCGGCGGCAAATACGAGAAATACGCTACCCGGCGCGTGCCCGCGTCAATCCAATCCTTGTCCTGTCCGCTAAGGCGGTAGCGAAATCGCGCCTGTTCCGATTTGACGAAGCTCAATCCTGCGTAGCTGATTTCCAGATATTTCTGATCGGGCGCAATGCGCACCTCATTCTGAAAATTGACCGTGTTGCGGTCAACCAACACCGATTCGACGCGCACCGGCGGCGGAAAAAGATTTGGAGGAGCAGCTTTCGGGTCCACCACAACTGCGCCGCCCAGAGTGGGAAACCACAGCCGTCCATCCAGCGCCCGAATGCCGGACGGTTGCCGCCCGCCGTTGCATTCGGCGTTTCCCATTCCATCCTGCTGGTTGTAAGCCGAACAAATGATCGAGGAAATTTTTCCGTCGGCGAAATCGTTGAGTTGTTGTTTGCTGACGTGATAGATGCCTTTGTTGCAGCCGATCCAGAACATGCCATAAGTATCTTCCAGAATCTGAAACACGCCTTCGTTGTAGAGGCCATTTTTGACGGTGTAGTTGGTGAATCGCCCGTTTCGAAAGCGGCTTAAACCGCTGTCATATGTCCCGATCCAGAAAGTTCCGTCAGAATCTTCGTAAATGTAGCGAACGCTATTGCCGGTCAACCCCTCGCGCTCTGTGTAATGCGTGAATTTGCCATTCGAGAGCCGGGCGATTCCACCATAAGTACAGATCCACAAATCACCCTGGCAATCTTCGTAAATT